>JBBQWD010000005.1:0-24431 GCA_038210945.1 Gemmatimonadales bacterium | reverse complement strand
GAGTCCAGCGACGAAGCGCAGAAACTCCGCGCCGGTCAGCTTGTCGTAGATGAACGGACGGTCGGGGATGAAGCCGAGCTTGGCCTTGGCGGCGAGCGGATTCTCGCTCAGGTCGATTCCGGCGAGGTGGATGCTGCCGCTCGTTGGCTGGAGAATGCCCGCGATCATCCGCAGCGTCGTGGTTTTGCCGGCGCCGTTCGGCCCGAGGAATCCGAACAGCTCTCCGTCGGGAACGCTGAGATCAATGGAGTCAACGGCCGTGAACGAGCCGTATTTCTTGGTGAGATTCTTCAGTTCTATCATTTTGATTTGGGATTCTTGAATGCGATTTCGAACGCCGTGCGAGTCGCGGAAAGGTTTCCCGCGGTTGCTGTCACGACGCGTCCCTCGGCGTCCACCCAGGCTGTGAGCCCGTGCGGCGCGCCTTCGATGCGCCAGGCACGAACGGTGTCCCGATGCGCCGGTGCCCAGCTTCCACTCTTGTCGAACGCGGCGCTGTCCACGACCGTGAATAGCGATTCGGCGCGAATCACGAGTTCAGGCCTAATGACGGTGCGCGTCGTTGGGTCGAAAACCGATATCGTCTTCTTCCGGCCGATCTCGTGTGAGTCGCCGAGCATGAACGCAACCGGTGCCAAGGAGGGCGTGAAGAGCGGCGGAGCAAAGGTGTATCGCGCTTGCGGGCGTTTAGTCTTGACTCCCGCTATGAACAGGCTCGTGTCTTCCTCGACGGACGCATGGATCGAGAACGAACGTGTCTGTCGCGCTACATCGATAGTGAACGTGGCAAGACGGAATGCCCGAGTGAGGCGCGTCTGCCACCGAGTAGATGTCCGCTCGGCTGGTTTCCCGCCCGGAGCGGGATAGTCGCCGACGAAATACTCCTCACTCAGGAGCATCTTGGAGCTGGTGTCGACGGACGACGATGCGGCGCCGATCTGCTGGCCGTCTCGCTCGACGATGTAGTAGAAGGTGGCGGGTTGCAGCCTGAGCGCCACTTCGGCGAGCAGTTGTGCCTCGCTCGTATTGGCGTTGCGGCGACCCATCATCATCAGCCCGCCAATCCAAAGGACGACGATCATCACCGCGATCAAACCGCGCGTCGAGGTCACTTTGACTACTTTGGGAATGGGGCCGGGAGCTTCACCCCTAATGGACGATTTAGAACGCCGATTTAAACGATCGTCATGCTCGTTTCGTCGTTGATCCACCCAAGGTAGCGCTCGAGCCCGCCGCTTACGGGCACCGTGAGGAGCTCGGGGACTTTGTAGGGGTGGAGCTCCTTGAACGCCCGCTCCAGGCCGTGAACCGCTCCAGACCGGGTCTTGAGCACAACGACGACCTCGGTTTCGTCCGCGAGCTTGTCTTCCCACCGGTACAGGGATCGCGCCGCGGGCAGAATCGTGCCGCAGGCAACCAGTCTGCGCTCGAGGAGCGCCCGGACGAACTTCGCCGCTTCATCCGTTGTGGCGAGTGTGGTGAGAACGACGACCGCGTCGGTATGGCCCAAGTAACATCCGGGAAGGGATGTGAAGAATCTAATGTGCCGTGCTTAACAATGACTCGATTGGCGCACATCTTTGGAATGGGGGTACAACTTAGATCATGGCGCTCGACCCGTCCCTTTACATCAATCGCGAACTGAGCTGGCTCGAGTTCAACTCTCGAGTCCTGCACGAGGCGTTCGACCCCAGGAACCCGTTGCTCGAGCGCCTAAAGTTCCTTGCAATCTTCAGCACGAACCTCGACGAGTTCTACATGGTTCGCGTTGCGGGGCTTCGCAGGCAGATCGCCGCCGGCGTCCAGCACCTTCCCCCTGACGGCATGACGCCGGCCGAACAGCTCGACGCAATCGTGAAGGAAGTGGCCGAGCTCGTGGAGCAGCAGCAGCAATGCCTGTACGACGTGCTGCTGCCGGAGCTGGAACAGCACGGAATCAGGCTCGTCCGGATGGAGGAATTGACGCCCGAGGAAATGCAGCGCGTGGATCAATTCTTCGAATCGCAGGTCTTCCCGGTTCTGACGCCGCTCGCCGTCGATCCCGGGCATCCGTTCCCGTACATCTCCAACCTTTCGCTCTCGCTCGCCGTTCAAGTCTACGACCCGGCCACCGACACAACCCGCTTCGCGCGCGTCAAGGTGCCGAGAAGTTTGCCCCGCTGGATTCCCTTCGGGCGGCCGAATCAGTTCGTTCCTCTCGAGCGCGTCATTGGAGCAAATCTGGGAACGCTCTTTCCGGGAATGGAAATACGCGGCTACAACACATTCCGCGTTACTCGGTATTCCGACCTCGAGCTCGCTCACTCCGACGAAGACGACGATCTGCTCACGATAATCGAAGAGCAGGTCTTCCAGCGCCGCTTTGCCGAGGTCGTCCGCGTCGAGGTGCAGAGAGGAACCCCGCCAGAGCTGCGTGAGCTGCTGCTCGCGGAGCTTCTCGAGGATCAGCCCCCGGAGATGCCCGCCCTCACCGAAGCGGATCTCGTCGAGACCGGGCCGCTGCTCGAGCTGGGCGATCTGATGTGGCTGTCCATGATGGAGATTCCCGAGCTGCGGGATCCGCCGTTCATTCCGGCGACGCCACCGGAGCTGCGTGATTCAAACCGCTCGATCTTCGAAGCAATTCGCGAGAAAGACATCCTCGTCCACCATCCGTTCGATTCGTTCAGCGCGAGCGTCGAGCACTTCCTGACTTCCGCCGCGATCGACCCGAACGTGCTCGCGATCAAGATGACTCTGTATCGCACGTCGGGCGACACGGCGATCGTGCGCGCGTTGACCGAGGCCGCTCAGCGCGGCAAGCAGGTGGCCGTCCTGATCGAGCTGCAGGCCCGATTCGACGAGGTCAACAATATCACCTGGGCGCGAACCCTGGAAGGATTCGGAGTTCACGTCGCATATGGCACACCGGGTCTCAAGACACACACGAAGACG
Organism: Gemmatimonadales bacterium; assembly: GCA_038210945.1. Taxonomy (GTDB): domain Bacteria; phylum Gemmatimonadota; class Gemmatimonadetes; order Gemmatimonadales; family Gemmatimonadaceae; genus UBA4720. The sequence continues at coordinate 21,497 of JBBQWD010000005.1, read as the reverse complement.
GTGCTGGTCGTGCGTCGCGAGCCCGACGGCATCCGCAGGTACGCGCACATTGGCTCCGGGAACTACAACTCGAAGACAGCGCGCGTCTACACCGACCTGGGTCTGCTCACGTGCGACCCATCGATGGGCGCGGACCTGACCGATCTCTTCAACTCGCTGACCGGATTTTCTCGGCAGGTCCCCTACCGGAATCTTCTTGTCGCTCCGCAAAACATGCGTCTGCGATTCACCGAGATGGTGGACAGGGAAGCCCAGCACGCCAAAGAGGGAAAGCCCGCGCGCATCATCGCGAAAATGAACGCGCTCGTCGATCCGGATATCATCCAGCACTTGTACGACGCATCACAGGCCGGCGTAAAAATAGACCTGATCGTGCGCGGAATCTGCTGTCTCAGGCCCGGCATCGAAGGCGTGAGCGATCGGATCAAGGTCATCAGCATCGTGGGCCGTTTTCTCGAGCATTCGCGAATCTTCTATTTCGCGAACAACGGCGACGAAGAGCTGTATTTCGGATCCGCCGATTGGATGCCGCGAAATTTCGACCGGCGTGTCGAAGTCATTACTCCGGTCCTGGATCGGAGTCTGCATTCGCGTGTTTGCTCGTTACTGGAGACGTGCCTTGCCGACAACAGGCTGGCGTGGGATCTACATCCAGACGGGACTTACGTTCAGAGGAAGCCGGGCACGCGTCCCGTCGTGTCGGCGCACGAACGGTTTCTTGCGAACTCCTGGGGACTCCTGCCGCTGCCACCGGGCAAAGAGAACGGAGCTGACGCAGCCTACGCCGACCAGCAAGCCAACCGTCAGTCGGCGGCGCCTACCTCGTCTTCGTAGGTCGTAACCGACCCGTCTGGCGCGACGATCTCCACGGGAACGCCGGCGACCTCCGACAACAGATTCGATTTACGGGCCGCTCCCCACAATTCCAGCCGCAGGTTGTTGCTCTGACGACTCGGCACCGCGGTAAGCCGTAGTGCTCGATCCATCCAGCGGGCTTTTATCTCCGACACCGCGCCGGCGTGGCCTCTGTCGAAGCCGTCGGCGACGCGAAGTATTGCCGAGAGTCTCTTGATCGTCTCCCGCATCGATTTCTCCAGCCCGCCGTAGTTCACGTGCTTCTTCTTCGGCTCGGCGCCGCGGTGATAACGCGCGATGTTCGCGACCATGATTTGGTCGGCGGGAGTCATCCCGAGGAGGTCCGCGTGCTCGACGAGATGGTAGGAATGCTTGTTGTGCTTGTCGTAGCTGATGTGATATCCGATGTCGTGAAGCAACGCGGCATCAGCCAGCAGCTTCCGCTCCTCGGGCCCGCATTCAAGACGCGCGCCGATCGAGTCGAACAGCTGGAGCGCCAGCTTCTGAACGTGTCTCGAGTGCGGCTCTTCGTAATGGGACCGCTCGGCCAGCTCTCGAACGGAGCGTTCGCGCGCTTCTCCCGGGTCGGCGGGTTGTGGGACGACGTGCGCACTCTCCAGCAGAATGCCTTCGCGAATCCCGTAGCCCGAAATCACGAGCTCTCTGGCCTCCAGGCGCGCCATGACCTCCGCTGCCACAGCCAGGCCGCCGACGATGATGTCGGCTCTGGCAGCGTTGAGACCTGGCACAGCCTGTCTCTCCTCGAGCGACATGTTGTAGAGCATGTCAACGATGTGTTCCAGCTCGACGCGTGGAATGACAGTTCCGTGCACGGTCTTCGCGTTCTCGATTCCGGTGCGCGCGAGGTGGATCGCGGCAAGGCTGGTGAACGTGCCGCCGGAGCAAATGATCCCTGATGCGTGCCAGTGTCGCGCGGCGACGGTTCGGCGCAGCTCCTTCCGCACGTGCTTCCTGAGCTTGCGCATTCCCTTCTTCTTGAAGGGCGCGCCGACGTACTGCTCCGTCATTCTGATCGCCCCGAACGGCAGCGAGATCAGCCGCTCCACCAGCCCGTCCGCGCTCAACGCGAGCTCGAGAGAGCCTCCACCGATGTCCATGACGACGGCTCTACCGACTCCAAGATCGAAATGCGCCAGTGCGCTGCGGAAGCTGAGGCGCGCTTCGTCGTCCCCGCGAAGAATCCTTACCGAGAGTCCGGTTTCGGCGCGCACCAGCTTGAGGAACTGGTCGCCATTGCTGGCGTCGCGCACTGCGCTCGTGGCGACAACCTCAGTGCGCTCGACGCCGAGCTGGTTAGCAAGCGTCGCCATGCGGCTGAGCGTGCTGAGAGCGTTCTGGACCGCTATCTCGTTGAGAGATCCTCTCTTATAGAGGCCAGCGCCCAACCTCGGGGCCGCCTTCATTTCGTCGACGACGCGGATCGCGCCCGTAGGCGAGACATCCGCAATCGTCTGGCGGATCGAGTTCGATCCAATATCGATGGCGGAAATGCGGACGTCCGCGTCGTTCCGCAGCTGGAAAGAGCCGGTCGTGCTGACAGTCAGATAGGAATTGGGCGAAGTTCCCATGACTCAAAGTTGTATAGACGCACGGCGTCGCGATACACCCAATTAGTGCCGGACCTCTAGTGGCACTTGCCGCTGCCCGCGTCCCAGACTCGACCGTCGGTATCGAGAAATGCGTGGCGGTACTCGCTCGCGCCGAGCGTCAGCTTCAACACGCCGTGGCGCCCGTGAATCTGATAAGCCGAGTTGGGCGCGAGCTGAGCGTCGACACTGCGCAGATCGGCGCCACCGGTTCCAGCGATGATCTGTGCAACACCCCTCGCCGAATCCGCGGCGCCGGCCGGCGTCTGCGGGAGAAACCGCTCGTAGTGGTGCTCGTGCCCGTTGAGAACGAGATCCGCGCCGCCGTCGTACAGGATTTTCCACAAGGTTTGCAACTGCCGCGAAGATCCGTGATTGCCTGAGCTGAAAAAAGGGCGGTGAAAGTACGCCAGTGTGCACAGCGCTCGATGAATCTCGAGATCCTTGCGGAGCCAGTCTTCCTGCTGTTTCGCCGCGTCGCGACTACCGTGGTCGAAGTACAGCTCACTGTTGAGCGATACGACGTGCCATCCGCCGAAGTCAAAGCTGTAGTAGCCCTTCCCCGCGGGGCCGGCGCTCTTCCCGAAGTAGGAGAAGTACGGCTCGCCGCTGCCGCTGTCGTAATCGTGATTCCCCGGAGAAGGGTGAATGACGCTCATGATGCGCGGCGATCCCCACGAGGGAGAAAAGCAGCGCGGGAAATCATTCTCGACGCCGCTGGAGCCCGATGGATAGGCGTTGTCACCAATCGTGACGACGGCGCTCTGCACCTTCGCGGCGCTGTTGGCCGTGAGCAAGCTGTCGACGATATGAGCAGTCGCCTCATCCGCGCTCACCCCGCAGACCGCAATGTCGCCGGCGGCGATCATCACCGGCGCCCCTGGCAGCCCGATTTCCTTTACCGGCGTACCCGGCGGAGGACTAGGCGGCTCGTCGCGCGAGCAAGCGACAAGAAGAGCGGACAGCGCAACAACGTTAAAACGCAAAACCGAAGCTGCTCGTAACTCTCCGCTGTTTGTTGTTCGTGAAGAGTATGTTCAGGTTCGTGCCCGGATTCAGGTATCCGATCCAGAACCCTGCGCCGGCGGCCGTGTGCCATCCACCAGGCGATTGGCCGTTCAGGTAGACTCGTCCGGCGTCATAGAATCCCAACGCCCCGACGTCGAGCGGAAGAATGAACGGGAACTTCGCGATCGGAACGCGCAGCTCGGCGGTGCCATATGCCGAGGCGTCTCCGGCGTACCGTTGTTTCTCTTCGGTCCTGAACGTCTCCGATCCGCCTAGATACGCCGCGTCGAAGTAAGGGAACGGACCCCAGAGTTTTTTCCCTCCGCCGCGCAGTGCCACGACCGGTTTCTTCGGGACGGGAAGCGTGAAGAATGCGGCGATATACCCTTCGAGCGATTCGTAGGGCTTGTTTACGTCCCACATGGCCGGAAACCCGCTCCCCGCGAAGTCGACAACCACTCGCGGCTTCATCGTGTCGGGGTAGTAACGACTGTCGAGATGGGCTTTCAAGTGCAGACCCGCCTGGCCGAATCGCTTGAATCCGTAAGGCTGCTGCTGCGAGATGAGTCGATTGACCACGCTGTCCGTCGTCGTGAAGCGAACGATCGGCCCGAAGGAGATGTCGCTGACGGGACTGAACGCGCGGCCAATCGCCGGATTGAACTGCCACTGCCTCTCTCTGACGTCGTAGAATCGCCCGCGCAGATCCGCCACGTCGTTGCCGAAGCCGTGAAACTGCACGACTTCGAATTGTGACATGTGCGCTGTCATAGGGATGTGGATGTCCGATTCCGCGAATCGCTTATCGTAGGCGCTCCGAATCCGCATGCGATTGCTCGCCGCCGAATACGAGAGATCCGCTTCCTGCATCGTGGAGTAGGGGACTTTGCGGAACCCATACGCATAGTGCGCAAAGCCGATCGTGGGATAAATGCCAAGCCCACGTTGTGAATGCAGACCCCCCACGAGCCTGATCGAAGAGCCGCGATCCTTCTGGGGCGGTATCAAGGTGCCGTAGGCGTGCACCCACGGCCGTCGATTGAAATAGTGGTTGAGCGCGTCGTCGATGTTGATCTTCTCATCTACCGTGTCCCGCGCGTACTTCACGCTCTGCACGGGTCCGACGTCGTAGAGATTGGTCGGATTTCTCTCGCCCCCGACCGTCGAAAGATCGACGATGCTGTTGTTTCCGTTGCCGCCGATGATTCTCGTCTCGATGCTGTGCTGTACGTTGCCTTGGACCGTCGCTCGATCGTCGCCGCCGTGCAGGTAGATGCGGATCTCCTTCGTTTCACCGGCGTAGAACCGGCGCGAGAAATAAGGAGGGTCGTTTCCTGACTGGATGCGGACATCTACGATCCCCTCGGCGGATCGAGTCACGGTTGCCTGGTCGTCCGCCTCTGTGGCGTGTACGTCGGCAGTACGCCAAAGCTCGCGATAATAACGGTCGCTAATGGGGCGCAAGCCGTTGCGCCGCGCTTTGAGCCTCGCGGCGATCTCCTGCGAGTGCGGCGCATACTCTGGCGGCATCGCGCGCACTGCGTTGTCGATCACCGGATCGGTAAGCCTTTGCATCAGACTCGTGGCGACGGAATCCCACACTGCATTGTCCAGGCTTCCGAGTAACCGCCGGTCGAATTCGCCCGCATTGGCGAATAGCGCGGTGGGATCCGAATACTCGCTTCGGAACTTGACCAGACTCGGGATCGCGTGGCGCGCGAGACTGAGGACAACGCCTTCATACGAGACGAACACCTTGTCGCGGTCACGCGGGATCGGTTCCCAGCGTGCGCCGTCGCCTTTCCCGAGACGCGCCCACGCCCATTGGTCCGGATGGCGGTCGTTGTCACCGAGAATCAGATCCATCATGCGAGCTGTGAGAAAGTCTCGCGCCTCGACCTGATCTTTGGAATCCTTGTTGATCCGATCAAGCAGCTCCTGGCTGTCGATGATCTTGTCGGCGTCGGCGAACGCGCGGCCCTTCTTCGGAACGCTCGGATACTCCTCGACCATACCGAGGATGCCCGCAAAGTCCTTCCTGTACTGACCCAGGAGCGGGTCATCGGGCATGAAGAAGAGTTTCGGGCTGGGGTGGAGCACGTCGGCTGCACGGAGCATTGGCGCCCCCGCGATCGCTGCCGTCGGGTGGGACGCAGCGCCCTGGTCCCGGACAATCCAAGAGATGATGGTGCCGTCGTACTCAGGCCCGAGAAAAGTCTTTGTCTTGCGCACTTGGCGGAAGACGTACTCCGAGCTGTCCGGAGCCACGAAGCGCAGAGATTTTGCTTGCATGCCTCCGCCTTCCTTCACCGGCCGCAGCCCGCCGTGAAACGTTCTGAGGTCGAGGACCGGAACCTTGATCGGCGTCGTCCAGACATCGCGGTACTCATCACCCAGGAAAAACCGATGGAGACTTCCGGCTTTGAAATTCGCACCGGCGATGACGATCACACTGTCCTCCCCGACGGTCCGCACCAATTGCTTCTGCGCTTCTGCGCGCGAGATCGCGCTCGCGGCCAACGCCGCGGCGAGAACAATCGAGGTCCGTACTCTCGAGGTATGGCCGCTATTCATCGAACGTCTCTTAGTCATGGGCGCCACCGGTAGAGCGTGATTGCGGGAGGCTTCACATTCGCCTCATCGCTGACGATCAGGATGCTGTCCCTCGTGATCGCTACGCCTTCGGGCTGGTGGTGATCATTGGGGAGCGGCTCGGAACGCACAACGTTCCCGTCCGGAGTCATCACCAGAAGGCCTTTCTCACGGGACGCGACCAAGACGTAATTCTTCGTGATCGGGTCGATATTGATGTCCGAGGGATGAAAACCCTTCCACTTGTTGGAACCGATCACGTCCTCGCTTGGAACGCGCAGCGTTGACATCGTCGAACGATCGAGTGGCAGCGGCAAGCGATAGATCAGCAGCTCGTGGGGCTCGTTCTTTCCCCGGATTTTCTTGCAGACCATCACGAACCGGGTGCTATCCGCTTCGTAGGCCAGCCCCTCGAACTCGCATTCCTTCCCCAACCGGGTATCGAAAACCGAGTAGGGAACCTGCGAGGCGTCAGCGCCTTCCTTGAACTTGAAGATCTTGCCCTTGCTCTCAAGGAGGTAGATGTCGCTTCCGGCAATCGTGATCGCCTCGAAATCGCCGCGGACTCCGCCCTCCAGAGAGAAACCCTTGAGGAGGATCCCGGTTTTCGGGTCGACCTCGTACACCCTGCCAATGTTGTCGTCGTGGGTGAGAACGGTCCCGCGTGAGGTAAGGGTGAGGCCGGAAATCTCTCGCAGCGCCGGCGGCATGATCCACTTGGCCACGGGCAGCGACTTCGCCGGGTTGGCGTCTGCCAACGCGAGTCTGCGCGCGAGCTCCTGCTTGCGCGTCGCTTCGACTGCCTGTACCTCCGCTGCCTTGGCCCGCGGCGTCTCCCGACACGCAGCAACCCACGGCGACAAGCCTGCAAGCAGTACCAAGCCGCGCGCGCCGATCATCCTTTGTCTTTGTCTTTGTCGCCCGATTTGTCTTCCGCCAGCTCGCCGGTCTCGAGGTCAGCCGAAGCGATAGCGTCGCCGGCATTCGCGTGAATCCCCGCTAACAGGGCGTCTCTCAGGATGGATTTCCTGAGGCGCACGAGGTAGTAAAGCTCCGAGGGTTTACCGACGTTGGTGACAAGCTCGTCGAGGGCCCACCGCTTGGTCATCCTGTCGAGAGCCTGCTCGACCTTCTGCTGCGCCTCGGCCACGTCGTCCGCCGTGATGTGCAGCACCGAGTTGTAACGGGCCTTTTTCTTCTTGCCGATGGTGTCACGTACCCGATCGAACCGGTCAGCGAGCGCGTTCGCTTTCTCCGGCGTCAGCGAAAGCATGAGGTCTCGATCGGGAATCTGATGGTTGCCCGTGGGACTCGCGAGAGCTTGCAATGGGCGTGACCACTGCGCCGACGCGGTCGGCATCAGCATGTTCCTTCCGTAATCGTAGCGCCATGTGATGATCAGCACGAAGTTGAAGACAATCGAGACAACTGCGCCTACGGCGAGTGATTGGACCCCCGCCGCGAACCCCACCACGATGCTCAGGAAGACGTAAACGAGATCCCGGGAGTCGCGGAGCGTGGTCCTGAATCGCACCGCGCCGACTACACCGGCAAGACTGAACGCCAGCGCCAGGCTGTTCTGCACCATGAACACGATCCCCGCCACGACGAGAGGCAGGATGACGAGGGTCTGCACGACGTTTTGATTGTGTTGTCCCCCGGAGGGCCGGGCAGACATATACACCCACGTCACCGGTAGTATCAGCACCAGAGCGCCGAGAAGAATCAAAACGGTGGTGAGCGCTACGCCCAGGAGTGATCCCAGACCGAAGGTCACCCCCGTGTTGGGCGACGAGAGTGCGTCATTCAATACGGTCGGACCCTCTGGAACGTCCCCGAGGCCTTTCGCGGCGATCCGCGACATCTCGTTGGGGAAGAAGAACGCTGCTATGGCAACGATGATCGCCAGAATCACGTAGTACGCCACCAAACGGCGCACAGGGCGATCCGACTTCATCGTTAAGACGTCAATTACTCCACTTAAAACGGGCATGTCGCCCTCCCGGTGCAAAATGGACGCCTGAGCCGTGGCGATGACCGCTCCCCGGCACGTTCGAGACTCAATATGCGCCGCTTGAGTCTGGCGGTGTAACCCGCGACTTTACAAGGCTATGCCAGAAGAATCGCTGATCGTACGCGGCGCCCGCGAGCACAATCTCCGCAACATCGACGTCACCATACCCCGCGACCGCCTGACGGTGATCACGGGGCTGTCGGGGTCGGGGAAGTCGTCGCTCGCGTTCGATACCATATACGCTGAGGGACAGCGCCGCTATGTCGAGTCGCTGTCCGCGTACGCGCGACAGTTCCTGGGACTGATGGAGAAGCCCGACGTCGACTCCATCGAGGGGCTCTCGCCCGCCATCTCGATTGAGCAGAAGAGCGCCGGGCACAATCCCAGATCTACGGTTGGGACGGTCACCGAGATCTACGACTACCTCCGGCTGCTCTACGCCCGCGCCGGAACTCCGCACTGCCCCAACTGTGGACGCCCCGTAGAGCGTCAAAGCGCTGGACAGATTGCCGACGCGATTCTGACCTGGCCGGAGGGCTCGAAGATCGAGATCCTCGCGCCGCTCGTGCGCGGCCGCAAAGGAGAGTTCCGGGAGCTGTTCGAGGCCGCACGGAAGCAGGGATTCGTGCGCGCGATTGTGGACGGCGAGCTGATCGAGGTCGCCGACCCGCCGAAGCTCAACCGGCGAATGAATCACACGATCTCAGTCATCGTCGACCGTCTAGTCGTGCGTCCCGAGGATCGCGGTCGCCTGAGCGATTCGGTTGAGACCACGCTCAAGCTGGCCGAGGGTCTCATCGAAGTTCAGCGCGTTGACGATCGCACCACCCACTTATTCTCCGAGAAATACGGCTGCCCCGATTGCGGCATCTCCCTGCCCGAGCTCGAGCCGCGGCACTTCTCGTTCAACTCGCCATTCGGCGCATGCCCCGCATGCGGCGGTCTCGGCCTGCGCCGCGAGGTGAGCGAAGAGCTAATACTCGGCGATCCGAGCATCAGCATCCTCGAGGGAGTCGTGCTGCCCTGGGGCGAGCCCGATGGCTACCTGAAGAAGGTGATTCTTCCGGGCCTCGCGAAGCAGTTCGGATTCAACCCGAACGATCCATGGGGAAAACTGAGTCCCGAAGTGCGCGACAAGCTTCTCTATGGCACGGGCGGTAAGGGCGGTCAGCGCGTCGACAAATCCGGCACGAGCTGGGAAGGAATTCTCTCCAACATCCAGCGTCGCTACGATGAGACCGAATCCGATTCGGTGCGCCTCGAGCTCGAGGAGTTCATGCAGCCGCGCGCGTGCACGACCTGCGGCGGGCGGAGGCTAAAGCCCGAATCGCTGGCGGTGACACTCGCAGGACAGAACATCGGCGATCTCGTGCAGCTCTCGATCACCGACGCGCTCACGTTCTTCGAGAACGTTCCCGTACGCGCGAACGGCAAGCCTGGTCTGGATCCGGAGATCGCCGCCCCCATCCTGAAGGAAGTGCGCGAGCGCCTTCGATTCCTCAACGACGTCGGTCTCGAGTACCTGACACTCGGACGTTCCGCGGAATCGCTGTCAGGCGGCGAAGCGCAGCGCATTCGTCTCGCGACGCAGATCGGCTCGCGGCTCGTCGGCGTGCTCTACATACTCGACGAGCCATCGATCGGTCTGCACCAGCGTGACAACGCGCGCCTCCTCAACACACTTCGCCAGCTCCGCGACCTCGGCAACACCGTCATCGTCGTAGAGCACGACGAAGAGACGATGGAGGCGGCCGATCACGTCATCGATCTCGGGCCCGGCGCGGGCAAGCACGGTGGTCTCGTCATCGCCGAAGGAACCGTCGACGAGGTCCGTAACACCCCGGAATCGATCACAGGCCGCTACCTGCGCGGCGAGATCGAGATCCCGATTCCGGAAGTTCGGCGGCACATGAATCCGGCGCGCGTCATCCGCATCGAGGGCGCGCGCGAGCACAATCTGCGCAACCTCGACGTCGAGATACCCCTCGGATTGTTCGTCGCGGTGACGGGTGTGTCGGGAAGCGGAAAGTCCACGCTCATCGAAGACATCCTTCACCGCGCGATGGCGCGGAGCTTTTATCGTGCCCGTGTGATTCCAGGAGCGCACAACGGCATCACCGGCTTCGAGCACCTCGACAAAGTCATCGACATCGACCAAAGCCCCATCGGACGGACACCGCGCTCGAATCCGGCGACGTACACGGGGCTCTTCACGCCTATCCGCGAGCTGTTCGCCGAGCTTCCCGAAGCGAAGATCCGGGGTTATGGACCGGGCAGATTCTCGTTCAACGTGAAGGGCGGTCGCTGCGAAGCGTGCGAGGGAGATGGCCTCGTCAAGATCGAGATGCACTTCCTGCCCGACGTCTACGTTCCATGCGACGTCTGCAAAGGCCGGCGCTACAACCGTGAGACATTGGAAGTTCGCTTCCGCGGTCTCAGCATCGCCGACGTGCTCGAGCAAACGGTGGAAGATGCGCTCGCGTTCTTCGAGAATCAGCCGCGCGTGCGCCAAAAGCTCCAAACTCTCTTCGATGTGGGCTTGGGCTACATCCACCTTGGACAGTCGGCGACGACGCTCTCCGGCGGAGAGGCGCAGCGAGTCAAGCTTGCCGCCGAACTGTCGAAGCGCGACACCGGCCGGACGTTCTATATCCTTGACGAGCCGACCACCGGTCTCCATTTCGAGGATGTGCGCATGCTCATGAGCGTGCTGCACCGGCTCGTCGACCGTGGGAACACGGTGCTCGTCATCGAGCACAACCTTGACGTGATCAAGACTGCCGACTGGATCATCGATCTGGGTCCGGAGGGAGGACTTCGTGGCGGCGATGTAGTCGCGGCCGGAACGCCGGAAGATGTCGCGGACGTGAAGGAGTCGTACACCGGGCAGTATCTTCGAACTATGCTCAGACGCGATCGCGGGAGCAGTCGAAAGAAGGTTGCGCTAAAGGCAGGTTGAGATGGCCCTTCGAGGAGGACGCTAGATGGTGAGCTTGCTGGACATTATCGGACCCGTGATGGTCGGGCCCTCCTCCTCGCACACGGCCGGCGCGTGCAGGCTCGGCTTGCTCGCGCGCGGACTAATAGGTGGAACCCCGCAGAGCGGAGTCCTTCAACTCCACGGCTCCTTTGCGCGGACCGGCGAAGGCCACGGTACCGACAAGGCGCTTGTCGGCGGGCTCCTCGGCTTTCGGCCCGACGATGAGCGACTCCGCGAAGCGCTCCAGATCGCCGAGCGCGAAGGCCTCGACTACAAGTTCGAGAAAGTTACGATTGCCGACGCCGCGCACCCAAACACCGTGCGGATCACCATCGAGCTCAATGACAACAAGGCAACCATGTTGGGCTCGTCTCTTGGCGCCGGCCGAATCCTGGTCCAGGAGATCGACGGCTACCGCGTCGAAGTGACCGGAAACTTACACACCATTGTTCTCGTAGCTGAGGATAGGAAGGGTTCGATCGCCAGAATCACGGGGATCCTGGCCGAGCACGACATCAACATCGCTACGCTGAGGTTGTCGAGAAAAGAAAGAGGCGGTGACGCGTTCATGGTCATCGAATGCGACGAAGAACCGGACAAGAAAGCGGGCGAGGAATTGAGAGCGCTCGATTGGGTTCGGTGGACGCGGCGGCTCCCCAAAGTGAGCGGGGGCTGAGTGTACAAAGCGCTCGCTGACGCCATCAAGGACGCCGAACGGGAGAACAAATCGCTCGCGCACATGGCGCTGACGACGGAGGCTCGTGATCAGGGCCGGCCGGTCGAGGAGATTCGGGCGGCACTCCTCCGGGCGCTCGTTGTGATGCGCAGCGCGATCGAGAAGGGAGTGGTCGGTGATTTGTACTCGGCGTCGGGACTCGTCGGTGGCGACGCCGCGAAGTTGCGGAACAGCACCAAGGGTCCGTTGGCTCAGACTCCGTTCCGGGACATTCTCACGCGCGCGCTGGCGGTGCAGGAAGTGAATGCGGCGATGGGTGTGATCGTCGCTGCGCCCACTGCGGGTGGGGCAGGTATTCTGCCGGCGATACTCACCGGTCTCGCAAAAGCGCGATCGGTGCCGGACGATAGGGTCGTCGATGGACTGGCGACTGCGGGGTTGATTGGCGCTGTAGTGGCGGAACGCGCGTCGCTCTCGGGCGCCGAGGGCGGGTGTCAGGCCGAGACGGGCGCCGCGGCGGGAATGGCAGCTGGTGCCGCGACGGAGATGCTGGGCGGCACGCCATCGCAGGTCGGACACGCGGTTGCGCTGACGATGCAGGGAACGCTTGGACTCGTCTGCGATCCGCTGGGCGGGCTCGTGGAGCTACCGTGCGTATTTCGCAACGCCACCGGCTCGGCGATAGCGCTGGCGGGAATTGAGATGGCGCTGGCCGGGATCACTTTCGCGATCCCGGTGGACGAAGTGATCGATGTAATGGGTGAGATCGGGCGGGAGATGGACGTCCGCTACCGCGAGACGGCTGGGGGAGGGCTGGCGGCGACCCCGACGGGTCGGCGGCTGGCAAAGGAGCGGCTGTACCAGATAAAGCGGTCGGACCCCTGACAATGATCTTAGGTAGGTGAACTCTTACTTTAGGACGCTCCTTAGAGATGCATTCAGGTTGATCCCTGCGTCCCGACACCAAAACCCGACCGGCAAAACGGCCCAAGTAGTGTCACGGCAAATACTCTAGCCGTCAAACCGCTGCGGAGCCTTTACTTAGAAGTTACCGGGGCGCCGGATTTTCAACGACCGACCTGCTGATGCAGAGCAGGATGTAGAGGCAGTTTCTTACCGCCCGCTCTCCAGCAGGCTCCCTGCTCAAGCGCATTCTCGTGAGAAGAAACCGAGAGTCGGGTGATTAAGAAACTCCTATCTTCCCTCCAACAGAATACCAAGAATCCCCCACCTCAGGAGCCAGCCCCGCGAAAGAAAGATTGGCTGAACTTTTGCTATTTTAGACTCCTCCGGGAATGCTGTCTGTCCTGTGTAGCTGAGCAGGCATTGGTCAAAAAGAGAGGCAGTGATGAACGAATGCGTTTCTTGGGCTATTGCGCGGAACAACTTGTTTTGCTGGCGCGGTCACTCTCGGAGGTATAGTTGCTTGTGCGGATTCACCTTCGCCGGTTGAACCGATTAGCTCGCCGAGAGTGGCTCGGGCGCTGGAAGGTGACATTCGCCCCGACACTGTTCGCAATCGCTGGGTGGTGGTCCTTCGGCAGAATGTCGCGAGTGCTGCGGATGCTTCAGCTACGCTTGTCGCTCAGGTAGGAGGAGTGCGCTTCTATGTTTATGAGACAGCTCTAAAAGGTTTTGCAGTCGCGAATCTTCCCGACGCCGGCGTCGAAGCGTTGCGCCATAATCCCCTTGTACTTCTCGTAGAAGAAGATCGTGTGATGCGTCCTCTTCAGTCCGTTCAGAACCTCGGAGCACCCGCCGACACTGGCTTGTATTTACTTGATCGAATTGATCAACGGTACCAGCCCCTCGACCATCAATACATATACACCCCCACCGGCCGAGGTGTGCACATCTACATTATTGACTCGGGTATCCGCGGCGGGCACCAAGAGTGGGGTTACGGTCGTATCGGCGCTAGCGCGGCCTTCATCAAGTGGTCGATAGATCCGAGCCCGACGATCGATCAGCTTGGGCACGGAACAGCGGTCGCGGGCGCAGCCGCTGGTTCTCGTATCGGAGTCGCAAAAGATGCTACTCTTCATTCCGTTCGCATCGACGATGGAGGTGGAGGCGCCTTCGAAAGCGACATAATTGCGGGACTAGACTGGGTGGCGGCGAATCGGAGCATTCCTGCTGTCGCGAATCTTAGCTACGACAACAACTCAGCGGCTATCGCCCAGGCAATTACCGGGGTTATCAGCCACAACGTGTCATTTGTAACGGCTGCGGGCAACGATCGTGGGGCCGATGCGTGCAATCCGTCGACACAAGTGCGAGGTGGTATTACTGTCGGTGCAACGACTGTTGACGATCACCGCGCCACTTATTCGAATATTGGAACCTGTGTAGACGTTTTCGCCCCAGGCGGAGAATCCGGCGGATATCAATATGGGTTTGGTTTGTTGCAGCTCGCATCAAATACAGATAATTCCGCGTATACTTTCAACGAGGGAACATCGTTCGCTGCGCCGGTAGCTGCTGGTGTAGCCGCTCTCGTCCTTGAGCAAAATAGTGGTCTTTCTCCGACCTCCATCGAAAATCTCATTGTACAATCTGCAACACCGAGTGTTGTAATTGATGCGGGCCCCCTATCCCCAAATCGCTTACTATATTCACGAATTACCGCACCACCACCACCGCCGTCACCTTCCGTATCGATCGACGGCCCGGCACAGATTCAGCCGGGAGCGACATGTACTTGGCGAGCGATTGTCACCGGTGGAAGCTCGCCGTACAACTACCAGTGGACGAACGACTGGATGCAGGCAGGCAACAGCTACGAGTACACCGGTTCGAAGCTGCCGGATAATACGGGTTCGTCGTTCAGTGTGAGCGTATCGGTCACTGATGCTGTGGGGGGATCCGGAAACGCTGAGATTACGGTCTTCGAGGATTCATCGGCACCGGCGTGTTTTCAATGAGCGTAGTACACGAACCAACGTCGGTCGGGTATGCAACCAGCCTCGACAACGCCATTAGTAGCATCGATGATCGCTGGGCTTTGTTCACATGGGAGACATGAGGTGCGGAGGAAATATCTGTTGACCTTTGCGAGCTCCCGCAAACCTAGCGCACGTTCATTCGAAGGTACGAGAGTCCCAAAGCTGAAAACGCACTTGCCCGCTTTATCACTTGGTGGCATGGCGTTTATTCTAACAGCCTCCTGCAACTCGGAGGCGACGCTGTGCCCGCAATGGATTCCGCCACCAATTCTCGTTGAGGTCCGAGACGGTGCGACCCGCTTGCCAGCGGCGCAGGGGGCAACTGGCTGGATTCAGAACGGCGCCTATACCGCCCCCCTCGCTCCAGCGACACCCTCCGAACTTTTGGTGCTTGCGGCAACGGGGGGCCCGGGAACCTACGCGGTCGTTGTGCAAAAAGCAGGATATCGCACATGGGTCAAAGATGGCGTGTATGTCCGTGGCAGCAAGTGCGGGGTAGACAAGCCGGCAACGCTTCGCGCAGACTTGGTCCCCGGCCTGTAGCGGGCTGGCCAGACCGACGTGCGCATCGAGAGAGGAACGTGAGATCGGCTATTTCGGCGGTCGGTGGTGAGGCCAATGGATCGGTTCTTCGAAAACTTTCCCCCAACAGTCCTAATCCCGAAAGGACAACTCCCCATGCAGCGAGTAACCACAGCGCCGAGTTGATTGTGGCGGCTGAAACGGAGTTCCAATGCTCTTGATCCAAGCGAAGGAATTCCCTGGTCGGTACGCAAAAACGGTCACTGTCAGCCATCTTCAGACAACCGCAGAGATTCGCTCCTCGCGAGGGCTGGGTCTTGGCAGCCAACCGGTAGTTAGCCGAACCTAACTTAGCTGGTGACAGGAGGCCGAAAGCGGTAATTTCGCGACAGGCATTGTTGTTATGATCAGGACGTTTGGAACTGCAAAAGAACGAGTGGTGAGCTGATAGCGGCAAGTTGTCAGTTCGTTGGTTGTAAAACGTCGGGACGCCTCTCATTTGGGGTCAGGGCACAAGCGGTTGATTGTGCCAGGAAATCCCGTCGGAACGTCCCGACGTAGTAAGGCTAGGAGGCTAACAACTGTTCAGCTATCAGCTCACCACTAGTTCAGTTGCAGTTATGCAGTTTTCATCAAGACTCGACCTCTCACGGACTATGAATATCTTCGATCGAATAGCGATGCTGTTCCGCTCCAACGTGAACGCGGTGATCTCCGAGTTCGAGCAGCCCGAGAAAATGCTAAATCAGATCATTCTCGACATGAGATCGCAGCTCGTGCGGGCAAAGCAGCAGGTCGCTGCCGCGATCGCCGACGAGAAGCGGCTTCAGGATCAGACCCGGCAGGAGCTCAAGGAAGCCGAAGACTGGGAGCGCAGGGCAATGCTCGCCGTTCAGCAGAACCAGGACGAGCTAGCAAAGCAGGCGCTGATGCGCCGCACCGAGCACATCTCGCGCGGCGAGCAGATGCAGCTGACCTGGCAGGCGCACAAGCAGGAGACCGACCGCCTCAAGGATTCGTTGCGCAGCCTGAACGACAACATCGAAGAGGCGAACCGCAAGAAAAATCTTCTGCTCGCAAAACAGCGCCGCACCGAAGCGCAGAAGCGCATCAACGAGACGATGTCACACATCTCGGAGAAGTCGGCGTTCGAGGCGTTCGCGCGCATGGAAGAGAAGATCGAGAGCAACGAGCGGAAGGTGAAGGCGAACGCGGAGATCGACGAAGAGTTCTCTGGCGACCGGCTCGCGAAGGACTTCAAGAAGCTCGAGGCGGGCGGAGCGGATATCTCAGCCGAGATGCAGCTGATCGCGCTCAAGCAGAAGATGGGCGTGTTGTCCGCTGGTACTACCAGCAACAAGGCGCTCAACGCCGGGCGGCAGGTCGAAGAAGAAGCCATCGAGGTTGAAGAGATCCACGACGAGAAGAAGTAGCCTTGGCTAGCATGGCGGCCCCGAGGATCAGAGTAGCGCCGATTATCACCGGCGTAATTCTGACGTTCTTGCTCCTCTGGATGTTGGGAGCGACGGCCGATGTCTTCCTCCTCCTCTTTATAGCAATCATCATCTCGCTGTACCTCGGTGCAGTGAGAGACCTTTTCGTCGAAAAGCTCCACCTCCCGCCGAAGATCGCGTTCTTTCTCTCTGTTGCCGGGACCGCAGCAGCCCTGCTTGGCCTCTTCGCGATCCTGCTCCCGCCGGTCGTCGAGCAGACGCGCGCGCTTATTGTCGTGATGCCCAAGTACATAGAAGGCTGGGAAACGGGAATCGACCATTTCGTCGCTCGCTTTCCGGCAATGCGCGACGTCTGGAAGCCGGGCGAGCATCCACTCATCAGCGCAGTGTACGAGCAGCTTACTGGTCAGGCGCAGCTGCTGGTACCGAGGGTGTTCTCATTAGTGCGCGTGATGATCGACTGCTTCGCGGTGGGCGTGATGAGCATCTATCTCGCGCTCCAGCCGGGAACGTATAGGGAGTGGCTCATCGCTCTCTTTCCGCCGATCCATCGCGATCTCGTTCGCGACGTGCTGAGTGATCTCGCCACCGCCCTTCGCGCCTACATCGTCGGACAGCTGCTGACGATGACGTTTCTCGCGGCCCTCACCGCGGCGGGACTCTACATACTCGACGTTCCTTACTGGCTGACGTTCGGAATCTTCACGGGTCTGGTCGCGATAGTGCCGTTCTTCGGAACGCTTCTGTCGACCACGTTGCCGGCTCTGTTCGTGCTCGGCGGACCGGGTGGCGGCACCCGCGCGATCTACGTGCTGCTGCTCGGTGTCGTGATTCACCTGATCGAAGGGAATCTCGTCTCCCCGCTCGTGATGTCGAAGAAGATCGACATGCCGCCCGTCCTCACGATCACGGCGGTGCTGGTGATCGGAAAGCTGCTCGGCCCGTTGGGTCTGGTCGTCGCGCTACCAACGCTCGTCACGGTGATGGTGGTGGTGCGACGGATCCTGATCAACCGTATATACGAGGGCAAAGGATTCAGGAAGAGCACGCGCGACAGGATTTTCGTGCTGCGCGTGCCGGTTCCCGATGGTGGAGTGCTCAGTCCAACCACGCCTGTGCCCGACCTGATCACGATTCGCGAGAAGCAACCGCTGAAGAAAACGGCGTAGTAGTCGGACTTCTCACGCCGCGATGCAATGCTTCCGGCGGCCTCGCAACGATTCCCCCAGAAACTCGCCAAGCTACGAAGCTTCCCGCACTTAATCGCGGGAGGTCGTTCCGATGCAGCCGGCACTATGCGTCCGCGGACTCAGCAAGGTTTACCGTTCGGGCGCGAGGGGGCGCCCGCTCGCTACACCTGCCCTTCGTGATGTCCGACTCGACGTCGACACTGGCGAGATAGTAGGACTCGTTGGCCGGCCAGGCGCCGGCAAGTCCAGTCTGCTGCTCTGTCTGGCCGGCCTGCTTCGCGCCGACGAGGGCACGATCAGCTGGTTCGGAGAGCAGATCACACCGCACCACGTGCCGCCCGGACTCGCGTACGTTCCCCAGCGGGCCGGCTACTACTCGTTTCTATCAGTGAGAGAAGCCCTCGAGTACTACGCGACGATGCACGATCTCTCCTCGGCGAGCCGCGCATCGCAGGTCGAATCGGCGCTGAGGAAAGTCTCTCTCCACATTCACGCCACGAAGCGCGTCAGCAACCTCCCACCGAACATGGTGCAGCGACTCGGCCTAGCACAGGCTCTGATCGGTGCGCCGCGCGCAATACTGGTCGACGAGACGCTATGCGGTGAAGGTCTGCTGTTCGAGAAGGACATCATAGCGCTGCTGACAACCCTCTCTCGGCGTGGGATCACGATCGTTCTCGCCGCGCCAAATTCGGTGGAAGTGCATCGAGTCGCCCCGCGCATCATCAACATGGTAGAAGGACGCGTTGTAACTTCGCGTCCAACGTTCGAGTTGCACGTAACTCCTCCGCGACAAGTTGCGGAGCAGGGTTGAACGGAAAAACTTGAACACGGATGCTTCGGATATGAGCGGATACTTCGGATTTTGTCTTCCGTTGGAGCCGTAACGCCGCGCGGACCGATCCGAAGCATTCGCTCCCAATCCGCATCATCCGCGTTGAGTCGTTGACCCTCTAGACGAGCGCGCCTAGCTTCCGCCAATGGCCGACCCCGAATTCCGCCTCTATAACACTCTCACGCGCAAGATCGAGCCGTTCACGCCCGAAGACGGGAAGACGGTTCGTATGTACACGTGCGGACCGACTGTTTACAAACCCGCGCATCTCGGCAATTTCCGCACGTTTTTGTTCGAGGATCTGCTGCGGCGTGTGCTAGCGCTGCGCGGCTGGAAGCTCTTTCAGGTGATGAATCTCACCGATGTCGACGACAAGATCATCAAGAACGCGAGTGAGCAGGGGAAAAAGATTGGCGAGGTGACTGCTCCCGTCACGGAGACGTTTCACAAGGATCGGGCGTTCCTGAGAATTCAGGACGCGGAGCTTTACCCGAAGGCGACCGACCACATTCCCGAGATGATCGGAATCGTCGAGAGGCTCGTTGAGAGAAAGCTCGCCTACCTCGCCGACGACAAGAGCGTCTACTTCGCCATCGACAAGTTCAAGGGCTACGGCAAGCTGTCGCGACTCGACACGCGGGAAGTGAAGGCGGGCGCGCGCGTCATGCAGGACGACTACTCCAAGGAGAACGCGCAGGATTTCGCGCTCTGGAAAGCGGCGAAGCCGGAAGACGAAGCAACTAACGCAGCGTGGGATTCACCGTGGGGACGCGGCCGCCCTGGGTGGCATCTCGAATGCTCGGCCATGGCGATGAAGTACCTGGGCGAGACGCTCGACATCCACGGCGGCGGCATAGACCTGATCTTCCCGCACCACGAGGACGAGATCGCGCAGTCGGAGGGCGCCACGGGAAAGCCGTTCTCGCGCTTCTGGTGTCACGGCGAGTTTCTGTTGACCGACGGCAGCAAGATGGCGAAGCGCTTGGGAAACGTTGCGACTGTTCAGGACCTTCGGGACCAAGGCGTGCCCGCGGCGGCGTTCCGTCACTTCGTTTTCTCCACGCATTACCGGAAGCAGCTCAACATGTCGGGCGATGCAATCGGGGCATCGATGGAAGGCGTGCGACGGATCGCCGACTTCGCGGAGAGGCTCGCCGAGGCGAAAGGCGCGACGCCGGAGCTGGAGAAGATTGCGGAAGAAACGGAAGCCGAAGTCAAGGCCGCGCTGTTCGACGACCTGAACGCTCCGATCGCGCTTGGTGCGCTTTTTACGTTCGTGCGGCGTGCAAACGCGGAGTTGGATCGGAACGGTGTCGATCGACGCTCGCTCGAAAAAGCTCGAGAGGTTTTCGCGCGCATCAATTCAGTCCTCGACGTCGTACCTGAGGCAGCGGGTCCCGATCCAGAGCTTGCGCGCTGGGTGGAGGAGAAACTCTCTGCGCGGAAGGCTGCGCGCGCCCAGCGCGATTTCGCTCAGGCCGATGCAATCCGCAAGGAGATCGAGGCACGAGGAATTGCGATCGAAGATGGTGCTCAGGGGACCAGATGGAAGAGCGTACGGTAGCAGTAACTGTCTTCTTGACAGGACTGATCATCCCAATCGGGTTGGGCGCCGCAGTCCTGGGAATCCTTACGATTGTGAAAGGCATGGGCGGTTTCGGTAATCCGCGCCATCCGGGTTTAGCAGACAAACGGGAGCTGCCGGCATCCGCACGTTCGGGTAGCTCCCTTCTCGAGCGAGTCGCGGCCGGTTTGTGCTTAACAGCGGCCGTCATCCTCATCCTTGTGCTCGGGGTGAATGCGGGCCGAAGCGGCCGAGCGTCTCCCTGGACGGTGGTTCTCCTGTTGATGATTCTGCTGCTCCCCGCCCCAACTATCCTCTGGAACACGCGATATAGAGTAGCGAGCGAGGGGATTGCGACTATTGCGATCGCCGTAATCGCGATACTGACCGGGTTCTCGATCGGATTCCTGTTCGTTCCGATAGTGGTGCTGATGATGTGGCTTTGCATCAACCAGCTTCGCCCTTCCAAACCACTCTTGGAAAGCGATCGGCCTCGGGTTGACTCATCACCCTAAGTTGGCTATTCTACTAGGCTTGCGATGAAAAATCGCTGTTTGTTGCTGACGTAGCTCAATTGGCAGAGCAGCTGATTTGTAATCAGCAGGTTGGGAGTTCGATTCTCCCCGTCAGCTCTGCCGAACTCGTCGGCGAAAATCGGTGGGGTACCTAAGTGGCCAACGGGAGCAGACTGTAAATCTGCCGGCTAACGCCTTCGAAGGTTCGAATCCTTCCCCCACCATCGATAAGTAGGGGCGGGTTTTTTTGTGGCAGGTGCAGGAAACGGCTGTACGCGGGAGTAGCTCAGTTGGTAGAGCGCTAGCCTTCCAAGCTTGATGTCGCGGGTTCGAGTCCCGTCTCCCGCTCTGATGGGTAACGGTACCAGGAAGCGCGAGGATGCAGCAAACGGCGGAGCATCGCCGGCAGATAGGAGCAGAGAAGAAGCCGCTCGCGTAGCTCAGTTGGTAGAGCACACCCTTGGTAAGGGTGAGGTCATCGGTTCAATCCCGATCGCGAGCTTGCAGGATCACGAAACGAATTAGAGGACGAAATGAGCAAAGAGAAATTCAATCGCACGAAGCCCCACGTTAACGTCGGTACGATCGGCCACGTGGACCACGGGAAGACGACTCTGACCGCGGCCATCACGGCGATCCAGGCCAAGAAGGGCCTGGCATCGCCCGTTGCCTTTGATCAGATCGACAAGGCGCCGGAAGAGCGCGAGCGCGGCATCACGATCGCGACCGCGCACGTCGAG
>JBBQWD010000004.1:0-25739 GCA_038210945.1 Gemmatimonadales bacterium | reverse complement strand
ACCTCGTCCTTCTGGAAGCCGTCGGAGATGTTGAGGAGCTTGGCGCGCAGCGATGCTTCCGCGGCGCCGACGCCCTGAAGGAATTGGGTGCCGGTCGGTGAAGAAGCCGACACGAGGTTGTACGCTTTGTGTCCCCAATGGCTCGGCATCTGACGGCCGCCTGACGCAGGGTCCACCGCCGCGCCCACGGCCTCGTAAAGCATCTCTGCCGGCGTCACGCCCAGCTCGAGGCAGAGCGCGCGGTCGCGATAGTAGGTGTAGAACCAGTCGTAGGCGGGCTTCAGGATCATTCCCGCGGCCGTCAGAATCGCTTCGTGCCCGGCTCCCGAGATCTGGAAAAAGATCTTGTTCTGACGCTTCAGCTGAACTTCCTTGTCGTCGATGCGCCGGGAGAGAAACATGTTCCTGTAGGCCGCCACGAGCTGCTCCGAAGAGAGTCTCGCGCCTGGTCCTGAGGATGATTTGCGATCGGGAAGCGCTCTGGTTGCCATTGTTCTCCGACGGGCGGAATTACCTCGACATCCAAAAATAGCAGATAGCGCGCCGCGCGGGCTATCGCCGAAAACCGATGATTGCTGGCCGGCTTTCTGCCGAATGGCTGGCTGACCAACCTCGGAGATTAGCGTGCTAACTCGAAGTATCTCTGCCGTTTTTGCGATCTCGCTCGCGGTACTCGGGTGCTCCCAGAGCACTCCCGGTGGCGCTCCGATCGGCCCCGGTGACGGCAAAATTGTCTTCACTGGCGATCAGAAAGCCGATTGGGCGCAGATCGTTGCGCTCGAAGACCAGGCCAAGGCAGTGGCGAAGGCCGACGGGTGCAGCTCAGCTAGCGAGTGTCGCACCGCGCCGGTAGGGTCGAGAGCTTGCGGCGGTCCGCGCTACTACCTGGTGTACTGCGCAAAGACCACGGATTCCGCCGCACTTGCTTCGAAGCTCGATGCAGTCGCAGCCGCGGAGCGCGAGTACAACATCCATTACAAGGTGGTGTCGACCTG
The DNA here is from genome assembly GCA_038210945.1 of Gemmatimonadales bacterium. Lineage (GTDB taxonomy): Bacteria > Gemmatimonadota > Gemmatimonadetes > Gemmatimonadales > Gemmatimonadaceae > UBA4720. Next base: position 24,744 of record JBBQWD010000004.1, on the reverse strand, counting down.
CGAGTTCAGAATGCCGCCGACCGTCGCGGTTAGCGGGGGCTCCTGCCAGGCACAAACAGCTCAGTAGTCGACTGGTCTCAGGTACGCCTCGCCGATGCCGGTGGCGCTCACCATCGCCACGGTCGGAAGCTTTCGCTTCCAGTGCGTTCCGGCGAGGCGCTTTCGAACCAGCTCCACTTTCGCCGGATCGAACCCGCGCGCGACGAGCACGGTCGGACTATACCCGCTCACTAGCCAGTTGAGAATGTCGTCCGCCTCGGCGTAACTGATGCCGAAATCCCGCTCGTCGGTCTGACCTTCGATCAGATCCGCCGAGGCCGGCTTGCCGACGATCACATCGGGGACACCGAGGAATCGCGCGAGTTGCCACACCTGCGTCTTGAACAAATCACCGAGCGCGTTGATCGGCGGGGAGTCGTCCGCGTGCCAGGTGAAGTAGCCGAGCAGGCGCTCGGTCTTGTTGCCGGTGCCGACGGGGAGCGCGCGGTATTTCGCCGATTGATCGAAGAGGACGATCATTCGCTCACGAGCCATCACGTTGCCTCTGCGAGCAGGATCTGCATCCTTCTCGTTTGCCAGGTATCCGTCAACGGCGGGAGAGATGTCGATCGTGCGCGACTGAATCTTCAGCCGGTCGATGACGAGCTGCGCGTGGGCGAGAGAATCAGGATTCGATGTGCGGTAAGGCATCCGCACCGCGACAACATTCTCCGCGCCCAGTGCTTCCTTCGAGAGATAGGCAGTCACGGCGGAGTCGACTCCGCCCGAGAGTCCCAGCACCGCCTTCTCGAAACCGCGCCGCTCGAACTCCTCCCTCAGGAACGACACGAGCCAACCAGCTGTGAGCTCCGGATCGATCTCGAGTGGTGGAGGCCCGCCCGGCCCGTCGGGCGTCCTCACCACCGGAATTGGCTCGCTGCCGTTTCGATTTCTGGTGGTCGCTTGCGGGCTGGCCGCGGACTTTTTCGTCTTGGTCTTCGTCGCCTTCACCGCGGGAGTGAGAGGCCCTCCATCGGTAGGCGCGTCGTCATAGGACAAAGCCGGCGTTTCGCCACTCTGGATGCGCGCGACATTGCGCATCAGGTGCGGCATCATTGTCTGGAGATCGTTGAGGAGCGGCGCGTCGGAGCGCGCACGGGTGAGATCGTGCGGATCCAGCGTGATCGTCATGATCGTCTCGTCCCACAGGGCTGCCTGTGCGCGAACGTCTCCGTGCGGACCGCAGACGATCGATCCGCCGGAGAAGGTCTTGCCGCCCTCGGTCCCCACGAGATTCACCAGCGCCACGTACACTCCGTGCTCCTCGGCAATGTCGCGCGCCAGTCGTTCCCAGCGCTTGAGATTGGCAGGCACCGGACCTTCATCCTCGCGCCGCCACACGCCCCTGGCAGGGGATGCCGATAGCACGAAAACCGTGGTCGCTCCGTCCAGCGCGGCCACTGTACCAGTGAGGCTGTGCCAGGCGTCTTCGCAGATCAGCATCGCCGCGCGGCCCCAACCCGTGTCGAAGGCGCGCACCTCGAACCCGCCATCGACGAACCTTTCCTCGTCGAACAGACCGTATGTCGGAAGAAACAGCTTGCGGTGCACGTGCCTGATCAGCGGCTCGTCGCCTCCCAGCGTTACATAGAGCGCGCTATTATAGAAGGCGTTGTTCCACACCTCGTAGAATCCAATGCACACATCGAGTGGCTGCGGTGTACTAACTGCCGAGGTGTACTGGGACTGAAGATCGCGGGCAAAGGCGCCGGCGGTCATCGCGACGTCGCGGACGCCACCTTCCACGAAGTATCCGGTGAGCGCGGTCTCGGCGAAGACGGCGACATCGGGACGTGGTTCGAGGGAGTCTATCTGCGAGAAAATGCCGGCGAGACGGGCGAGGTTGACAGCATAATCGCCCTTACGCGGTTTGAGCTGAACTACGACGAGATGAATAGATCGATCCATCCTTCTGAAGTTGCCATAGCGCAGAGGTACAATCAACCGCTCTGCGCGCTGCTCGCGGGTGCGCTTCTGTTTACACCCGTTCTTTTGGGCGGCCAGCAGCCCCAGACTGCCGACACGGAGCCATGGACGATCGTCCCGATGGCCCAGGCGTCGTTGGTTCTCGCGCGCGATGGCTCTTTGATTGGCGAAATCGGCAAGGAGATCCGCACCAACGTTCTGATCAGGACCCTTCCGAAATATCTGCCGCAAGCATTCGTCGCGGTCGAAGATCACCGCTTCTACCAGCACGATGGCGTGGATGTCGTGGGAATCGCCGGCGCGCTCAAGGACAACATCTTCGGCGAACGCCGCGGAGCGAGCACGATCACGCAGCAGCTCGTCGGCAACATGCATCCCACGCTCATCGATCGCACCGACAGGAGTATCGGGCGGAAGCTCAGCGAGCAGTCGGCGGCGCGCGAGATGGAGAAGCACTACAGCAAGGATCAGATACTGGAAGCGTATCTGAACCAGATTCCTTTCGGTCACGGCTGGTACGGTGTGGAGAGCGCGGCGCAACACTACTTCGGCAAGAGTGCCTCAAAGCTCTCCCTCCCCGAAGCGGCCGCGCTCGCGGCGATGCCGAAGGGTCCCGCCCTCTACGATCCGCTCAAGTATCCGGATCGCGTGCAGCGGCGGCGCAACGTCGTGCTGACGTTGATGCAGGATCAGGGATTCATCACGCCCGCTCAGGCGGCGAGCGCGAAAGCGGCGAGACTCACGACTTCACCAAATGGCGGGTACTCGGCGTACTCGCCCTGGTTCGTGAATGTTGTGCGGGTGCAGGCGTTGCGCGCGGGAATCCCCGTGAATCAGGGTGGTTACCGGATCTACACCAGTCTGGATCCGATTCTTCAGAACGCCGCGACGAGCGCGCTGCTCGATGGCACGGCCGCGGTCGAAGCGGAGCCCGGCTACGCGCATCCCAAGTACGTCGCGGGCGCGACGAGGCAGCCCGGACGGACGACGGAATATCTCCAGGGAATGGTAGTGGCCCTCGACCCGACTTCGGGGGACGTTCGCGCGCTCGTGGGCGGACGAGATTATAACGACTCGCAGTTCGACCGCGCGGTCGACGGAATGCGTCAGCCGGGATCGTCGTTCAAGCCGATTGTCTACGCGGCGGCGATCGCCGATAGCATCCGTCCCAACGCAATGTTTGCGGACACCGCTCTCGCCATCACTCTTCCGAACCGGACGATCTACAGACCAGAAAACTCCGACAGTGAGTTCCTCGGTACGATGACACTTCGTGAGGCGCTTACGATGTCTCGCAATGTTGTCGCGGTTCAGATCGCGATGAAGCTGGGGATGGATTCAATCGCGAACCTAGCGCACCGAATGGGTATCAATTCAGTGATAGCGCCGTACCCGTCGAGCGCTATTGGCGCTTCGGCAGTGCAACCGCTCGACCTGGTGGCGGCGTACACCACCTTCGCGAATCTCGGTACGCCGATGGAGCCGCGCTTCATTTACCGTGTCGAGGACAGAAATCGAAAAGTCTTGCTGAGGCGCGAAGTGCGTGCGCTCGCTCCAGCGCTGGATCCGCGGGTTGCGTACGTCGTACGCGACATGATGCGCGACGTGGTTGAGCGGGGCACCGCGACGCCGATCAGAGAGTATGTGCCTGCTTCGATACCGGTCGCGGGAAAAACCGGAACTACGAATGACAACACCGATGTCTGGTTCATCGGGCTGACGCCCGATCTGGTCGCCGGCGTCTGGCTTGGATTCGACAAGCCGACGTCCATGGGCAGGGGCGCGGGCGGCGGCTCGTTCGCCGCGCCGGTGTGGGGAAGGATGGTGGCGCGTTACTACGCAGCGAAGCCCGAGATTCTCACGTCGCGCGAGGCCGCTCAGTGGACTCCGCCGCTCGGAGTTATCATGGGTGAAGTGGATCGCGCCACCGGCGAGCTCGCGACGGATCAGACTCCCGCCGACCGTCGCTACACGGAGTATTTCATCGAAGGTACGGAACCGCCCTCACTCAGGGCAGATCCGTGGAAGGTCTTTGCGTGGGGTCCGATCATCTTCTAGCGACAGCACGGAAATGAAAAAGGGGAGCCAATCAATGGCTCCCCTTTTTTATCTCTGCCGGAGTCTACGCGACTCCCATTATCTCCAGCGGCGCCGCCCGCTCGCCCGGCGCCACCGGCACGAGCGCGATCTCCAGCACCTCGCTCAGGGTTTCCACCGGATGGAACTCGAGGGTTTTCCTTACTTCCTCGGGAACATCCTCGATGTCCGCCTCGTTTCCCTTCGGGATGATGATGGTCTTGATCCCTGCCCGATGAGCGCCGAGGACTTTTTCCTTCAGCCCACCGATTGGCAGCACACGGCCGCGAAGCGTGATCTCGCCCGTCATCGCGACGTCCTGCTTTACCGGACGATCTGACATCTCCGACACCAGAGCGGTGGCGATGGCGATACCAGCCGAAGGGCCATCCTTTGGAATTGCACCAGCGGGCACGTGGATGTGCGCCTCGATTGCGCCGAGCCTGTCGCTCGGAATCCCGAGCTTCGCGGCGTTGTTCGTAGCGTAGGTGAATGCCGCGCGCGCTGATTCCTTCATCACGTCGCCGAGCTGACCGGTGAGGATCAGCGACACCGCTCCACCAGGACCGACTGGCGCCGCCTCGTCGCCGTTGCGATTGCCGTAGTAGCGTCTGATCGACGCCTCGACGAACATGATGTCGCCGCCCATCGGCGTGTAGTACATCCCGGTCGCGATACCCACTTCGCTCTCAGCCAGCGCATGCTCCGGATGAACGCGCGGTCTGCCAAGCAGGTCTCGCACGCCATCCGCGTCGACGACGTGCTTCACGTCTTCGCTCGACGCGATCTTCCGCGCAAGCTTCCGCGTGATGGCTCCAATCTGGCGCTCGAGCTGTCTCACTCCACTCTCGCGAGTGTAGTTGGACACGATCGACATGACTGCGTCTTCAGTGAAGGTTATGTCCTTGTCGCTCAGCCCCGACTCCTCGAGCTGACGCGGCAGCAGATATTTCTTCGCGATCTCGGCCTTCTCCTTCTCGGTGTAACCGGCGAAGTCGACGACCTCCATGCGGTCGAGCAACGGACCCGGAATGTTCTGCACGAAATTCCCGGTCGCGATGAAGATCACTTCGCTCAAATCGAACGGGATGCCGAGGTAGTGATCGGTGAAGGTGTCGTTTTGGGCAGGATCCAGGACCTCGAGCAAGGCGCTCGATGGATCACCCTGGTAAGACGTTCCGAGCTTGTCCACTTCGTCGAGCAGGAAGACCGGGTTCTTGGTCCCCGCCTGCTTGAGCCCCTGGATGATTCTACCCGGCATCGCTCCGACGTAGGTACGACGATGACCGCGGATGTCGGCTTCGTCTCGGGCGCCGCCAAGCGCGACGCGCACGTACTCGCGTCCCAGCGAGCGCGCGATCGATTTGGCGATCGAGGTTTTGCCTACGCCCGGCGGTCCAATGAAAAGAAGGATCGGTCCCTTTGCCATGGCGCGGGACTTCGCCTCGGCCTTGTCAGTGATGGCCCGATCGGCGTTCTCTCCGACAGCGAGTGTCGGGGTCGCGTCGTCTTTGTCTGTCAACAGCTTGGCGGCGGGCACTTCGCCCGTCTTCTCGACTTCGTCGGCGAGTTGGCTAGCGCGCAGCTGCCTGACGGCGAGAAACTCCAGAACGCGATCCTTCACATCCTTTAGACCGTAGTGATCTTCCTCGAGCACCGTCTCCGCGTGCTTAAGCTCGAGCTGATCGTCCGAGCGCTTGTTCCACGGCAGCTCCGCGATCCACTCCAGATAGGTGCGGATCACCTGCGCTTCCATCGACTCGCGGCCGGCTCTCTCGAGCCTTCCGAGCTCTCGCTCGACTTCCGCGCGCGCCTCTTTAGAGAGCTCGAGCTTCGCGAGCTTGTCGCGCAGCTCCGTGATCTCTTTGCTCGAATCGTCGTCGCCAAGCTCCTTTTGAATCGTCTTGAGCTGCTCGCGCAGATACATCTCGCGCTGGCGCTCTCCCAGCTCCTCCTGGACCTGCGACTTAATGTCTTCCTGCGCTTCGAGCAGTCCGACCTGGCGCTGCACGTGAACGAGGACGCGACGGAGACGCTCTTCGACGCTCAGGGTCTCGAGAAGTCCCTGCTTTTCGGGGACGGGAAGCTCGATATAGCCCGCGACGAGGTCGGCAAACCGGCCCGGTTCGGTAACCGAGTCGAGAACCTGGTGGACGACTTCCTCGGGAAGTCCTCTGCGCTCACCGAGCTCAGCCGCGCGTTCGCGCGTCTCTTTCTGTAACGCCGTGAATGCAGGATCGTTCTCTGTTTGAGGGTTCATCTCCTCTGCTGGAACGATTACCGCGCTGAGAAATCCGTCGGTCGTCGAATATTGAAGTGCGGTGGCGCGCTGCTCGCCCTGCAACAGGAGCTGGACGCCGCCCAGCCCACGCTGGATCTGGCCGATGCGCGCGATTACGCCCATCGAGTAAAGGATGTCGGATGTCGGCTCTTCGGTGTTGTCGCGCTGCGCGACCGCGAAAACGAGGCGGTCGCCTTTGAGCGCGGATTCGATCGCTCGAAGAGTTGAAGGCCTTCCGGCCGCGATCGGCTGGGTCAGGCCAGGGAATATCACCGTCCCCCTCAAAGGGAGAACAGGAAGTGTTTGACGATTTGCCATTGTCATTCCGAGGACAAGATTCTTATTTAGATACTACTCCACAGCCCTCCCATACTGCATCTTTTGCTCTCGCGGATTTACGCCAGCCCGGCACGAATCGCAATACTGGACCTGCTGAATTGACGCGGCCAAATGCCAATTAGTCCAACCGACGAGCTCGGAACACATGTGGCTCAAGTACTCTCTGCAAACTATGAGCTAGAGAGCGAAATCGGTCGCGGCGGTATGGGCATCGTGTATTGCGCCAAAGACAGGCGTCTGAAGCGCGAGATTGCGGTCAAGGTCCTGCCCCCGGAGCTGAGCTTTCGCTCCGACATCCGCCAGCGGTTTCTGCGTGAGGCGGAAACCGCCGCGCAGCTCAGTCACCCGAACATCGTTCCGATCTACACAGTCGAAGAGCGCGACAATCTCGTGTACTTCGTGATGGCGTACATCAAGGGTGACAACCTCGGTCAGCGGCTGCAGCAGCACGGCCCGATTCCGCCGGTAGAAGTGCGCCGCATTCTGCGCGAAGTCGCTGACGCTCTCGCATACGCGCACCACCGCAACGTCATCCACCGCGACATCAAGCCCGACAACATCATCATCGACGAAGAGACCGGTCGTGCGATGGTGACGGACTTCGGAATCGCTCGCGCGCTCACCGACAGTGGTGACTCGCGTTTGACCGCCACGGGAATGGCCATTGGAACGCCGGCGTACATGTCTCCCGAGCAGTCGGCCGGCGACCATGCCATCGATGGACGGAGCGACCTGTACTCCCTGGGCGTCGTTGGTTACCAGATGCTGTGCGGCCAGCCGCCGTTCGTCGCCAACAACACGCCGTCGATGCTCGTGAAACACCTCTCCGAGAAGCCCGTTCCGGTGGACGAGCGTTGGCCCGACCTGCCGCCCGATCTTTCGCGCGCGGTCATGATATGTCTGGAGAAGGATCCAAACGACCGCTTTCCGAGCGCGGCTGCGTTCTCCGCGGCGTTGAACGGCGGCTCGATGCCGACGCTCGCGACACGCGCCACGACCGCGCCCGTTCCTCCGCAGCAGCCGCGACGCGAAACCGAAGTCACATCCTCTTTCCGCGACCGCTACACTCCGGCGACGCAGACATCGTACACGCCGACCTCGCCGTCGGCCGACGAGCTGAGCAAGTGGAACGCGCCGATGGTAGTCTCGTTCCGCCGAAAGCTCGCGCCGTACCTTGCGGTGAACGCGATCCTCGTTCCGATCTCGCTGTTCTCGGACCACAGCTTCCTCGCCCTCACGGTCATCTGGACTGTCGCGCTCGCGTTCAAGTACTCGAAGCTGTGGGCAGCGGGCTACGACTGGCGCGACGTGTTCCGTCAGCCGCGCGACCGTCTGATCTTCGATGTCGCAGCCGAGACCATCGACGATGCGCGCGCGCTGTTCGACGACAAGAAGCGCGCGGAAGTTCGCGCTCGTGCCCGCTTGCGGGGGCAGGGAATGTTCTCACCGATGTCGCCACTTCCCTCGATGCAGTCGTTCCAGCCATATCCGAGGACCGGCGGGCCGACGACTAGTCCGATTCCGGCCGGCGCTCCCGCGCCGTTCGCTGATTCACGCTATGGCTCGGCGATACGCGAAGCAGAGTCCGATCACCGCGAGATCCACCGGCAGCTTCTCAACATGCCGCCGAACGAGAGGGAGCAGATTCCCGAGGTTGCGGCGTCGGCCGATGCGGTCTTCAGAAAAGTCCAACAGCTCGCGCTCAATCTCTCCGACATGGATCGCGGATCAGCCGGAGCGTCGCCGGAAGTCGTGGAGAAGGAAATCTCCACGCTCGAATCTCAGGCGAATCCGCTCGATTACAACGCCAGCGAAGGACGCGTGCGGCGCCTCGCCGTTTTGCGTCGCCAACGCCGCGCGCTTGCCGACGTCGGACGCAAGAAGAAGGAAGCGCAGGAAAGGCTGGACAACTGCCGTCAGCTCCTTCGATCAATGCGCCTGGAGCTGGTGCGCTTCCGCACTGGCGGACTCAATGCCCAGCCGACCGGCCTCACCATGGTCACCCAACAGGCGCAGAGTGTCGTCAGAGAGATGGGTTATCTCTCCGACGCCAACGCCGAGCTGAACGCGCTCTGATTCCAGTCGCATCGCGCGTCAGGGTATCAACAATCATGATCAGGACAGCACGCATCGGAACGATCGCGTTCTCTGTGGTGTTGCTCGCCTGCCAGCACCAGGGAGATGCGTCCGTACAACCGGGCGTCCTCGGCGAAATCCCGCAAGCCGGCCCACCATCTCGCCGCTCCGACTCAGTGGTTCCCCGCAAGATCGTTCGGGTTGCGACTCCGGACACCCTTCGCGGACTCTACGTGAACCGGTGGGCGGCGCTCGGGCGAAAGCTCACTGATCTGATCGGTGTCGCGAAGCGGACCGAGATCAATGCGCTCGTGATCGACGTGAAGGATGATCGAGGATTCGTGCTGTATCGCTCGGGCGTTCCTCTCGCGCGCGAGATCGGAGCGGATACCGCCGACGGACACTGGATGTCGAGCTCGAAGCTCCGAGCGGTTCTCGACACAATGGTCGCGCACAATATCTACCCAATCGCGCGCATCGTCGTCGCCAAGGATCCGTTGCTGGCGGAGAAAAAGCTCGACCTCGCCATCAAGCGGAAATCCGATCTCAAGCCGTGGCTCGACAAGAACGGACATCCCTGGCTCGACCCGCACCAGCGCGCCGTCTGGCAGTACGCCGTCGATCTGGCGCGTGAAGCCCACGAAATGGGCTTCAGTGAAGTCCAGTTCGATTACGTCCGCTTCCCCGACGAGAAGCGCCTTATTTCCGAGACCGTCTATCCGTTGGCTAACGGCCGGACCCGCGCCCAGGTCATTCGCGATCAGCTTGGCTTCGTTCGGCAGGCCCTAAAGCCTCTGGGAATGCGCGTCACCGCGGATGTATTCGGGTTGACGGCGACCGACACTACCGACATGGGAATCGGGCAGCGCTGGGAGATGTTCGTCGACCAGGTCGATGTAGTGCTGCCGATGATTTATCCGTCGCACTTCGCGCGTGGCACCTACAAGATTCGCAATCCCAACGCGCATCCGTACGAGACGATCAATCATGCGCTCAAGGATGCGATCGCGCGGAGCGATTCCGTTCCCAACGCCGCGCGCGTGATCCCGTGGTATCAGGACTTCACGCTCGGTGCTCCCCACTACTACGCGGAGCATATCCGAGCCCAGAAGAAAGCCGGATACGACAACGGGTTCCAGAGTTGGATCCTCTGGAACCCGAAGAGCAACTACACTCTCGCGGCTCTGGAGCCGCAATCGTAGCAGGACCTTAGGCGCTAGTTGCGCCGGTCCATGCGCTCCTTCATCTCGTGGAGATTGTGGTCGAAGGTCTTCTGCTGATCGGGGGTCAGGATCGCGCGGATCTCCGCTGACTGCTGGCTCTGAAGCTCCATCATCTTTGCGCGAGTCGCTTCGTCCGGCGGACCACCGGTCGCCTGGACTGCCTTGCGTAGCTCGAGCTGCCTCGGCACGTACTTCTCGCGAATGGTCTTGATCTGACCCTTTTGTGCGTCGGTCAGTGTGATGTCCTTGAGGAGCATCCCGCCCATTCCACCGCCACGGCGCATTTCGCCCTGGCCTTCCTTCGGCTCTGGCTGTCCCTGCGCTGCCGCAACCGAGGTCATGCCAGCGCATAGGGCAAAAGCCAGCGTGGCGATGCGAATAACCTTCATCCTGCTCTCCTGGAGATGTGTGTTGGACGCGCCATCGGCGTCCGGATGTTATACGCCACTAGACCCGAAAAGGTTGGATTGAGGCGCGATCTGGCATTTACAAAACCAAAGCCGGGAGTGGTCAGTGTTGCAGCGAGGAGCTGGTCAGCAAAGCTGAAGACCTCGGAGTGACGTAACTCCTTCCCCCACAAGGAGTTACTTGATTGGCACTAGCGCCCGCCTGAAAACGTGCTATTCTTCCCCGCGCTGTCGGCGACTGATGAGCGCGCCGGCTTCCAGGATTTGCTCCTTTCCGCGTGCCGAGCGCCGCTAGTGACTGCAACAGGTATCACCCCCGAATTAGCCCCAACGATCCCAGCACCAGCCCCGGAGCCGCTTTCCTTCCCTCTGAGCTGGGTGTTGGAGCACGCCTCGGCGCCGATCAAGTACAGAGCGATGAAGGAAGTCGCCCGCCTGAGCGACCCTTCGCCTGCCGAGATCGAATCGCTGCCGCTCTCGCATCGGCCGGCAATCAAGCTCGCGGTCACGCAGAGCCGCGACGGGATGTGGAACCACTCGATCCTGTCGATTCCGAGCAAGCACAGCTCTGACTTCGCCAACATCGGAACGATTCCAGCCGTTCGTCGCCTGATAGAGTACGGCTGGGGGGCCGAGTCACCGCCACTCGTTCTCGCGCGGAGACTGCTTTTCAGGCTACTCGCCGAAGACAACGATCCTGCCTTCACCTTCGAGCTCGGCACCAAAACGAAGGACGACGATCTGGTCCGCCGCACGCGCGGCGTTTTTCGAGAGGCAGCCGCTGCCACGCTGGCGCAGTGCGGCTACGAGAACGATCCGAGACTCCGCGGTGCCGCCCGCCGCATTCTCGAGCGGAACGTCGCCTATCTAATCTCACCGCTTGGCGAAAAACCGTGGATGAGGGTCGGCAATACCCACGTGCTCGCCCCTGAGTCAGCGCCTCCGTCGATCTACACGCTGACGATGCTCGCGCACATGCCGATTTTCCGTCACGAGCATTTCACCGAAGTCGAGCGGATCTACGACTGGATTACGCAGCCGCTGCCGCGCCAGGAAGCGTTGCAACTATTCGGCAAGAAGATGGTGTCGCAGCCGCATCTCATCATGGGCGACGTGCTGCCCCACCGCAACGCGGTCGAGGCCGATGTTCCGTTCGCATTGATGTGGCTCGAGACGATGGCGCGACTCAACTTCCTTCGTCGCAACGAAGGGTGGATGAAGCTGTACGAGCGTTTCGTAGACGACCGCGATCGAAACGGTGTCTGGCACCCTCACAAGGGAACGGAACGACCAGTGACGACGCATCCGTGGGCGTGGTCCACGTTCCCTCTCGACGACGGAGCCGGACAAGAGTCCAAGTGGGCGGATGTCAGCTTCCGCATCGGCTTGATCGGTAAACTACTCGGAAGAGAAATCGAGTTGGCCTGATCAGATGATCAGACCCGTTCGCCGCGGACGTTTGAGTCCCGGCGAGATGTTTCCCGCGGGCGATCCTGCTTACCGCGTGTCGTATCCGCGGCTTCGCTCTGGAATCAAAGTGCGCGTCGTCGAAAGAGGAGATCTCGCCTCGCCTCCGGTTTTGTTCGTGCCGGGTTGGGGATGCTCGCTTTACGTCTATCGCCGAAATCTTCCAGTCATCGCGGACGCGGGCTTCCGCGCCATCGCGGTCGACATCAAAGGTCACGGGCTTTCATTCAAGCCGCTCGGCGTGCGAGAGTATTCGGTCGAGTCGCTCGTCGATCACATCGAAGAGATTCTCGACGCGCTCGGACTCGATAAGCCGGCGCTCGTCGGTCATTCGATGGGCGCGACGCTGCTCTACCACTTCGTTTCCAGGCATCCGGAGCGCGCACGCTCTCTGGCGTTGTTGTCTCCCGTGGGACTCAGTGGTGTGCCTCGCATGTGGCTGTACCGATCACTCAGCCCGTCATTTCTCGAGCCGATCATCCGGCGCGTGAGGCCGCGAACGATCGTGAAGCTTGCGTTGAAGCGCGTGTACGGTAGTCGCGGAAGCTTCAGCGAAGAAGACGTCGACCAGTACTGGGCCCCCACTCAGTTCCCTGAATGCTCAGTCGCATTGAGACAGCTGCTTCATTCGTATGACTGGACCGCGGCGCGCACGAGAAAGCTGGCCACAGTCAGCTTGCCGGCAATCGGAGTGTGGGGAAGCCTCGACCACATGATCCCTGCCGATGGGTTGGATATGTACAAGCGCCTCATTCCCGGAATCGCGCTTCGTGAGATCGAAGGAGCGGGGCACATCATACCCGAAGAGACACCGGACGAAGTCAACGAGGCGGTGATCGCTCTTCTCCGGCGAGCGTCGTAAGCACAGAGGCAACAGTTAATTCGGCGTCGTGGGTATATTTCGATTAGATGAGTGAAGAGACAATGGACATGGGCGTCTCCTTTGCGGAGCTCGATCTCGCGCCCGAAGTGTTGCACGCGGTGCTCGATGCGGGGTACACGCATCCCACGCCTATCCAACAGCAGGCAATCCCTCTGGCGCTGGAAGGTCGGGATCTGATTGGTCTTGCCCAGACCGGTACCGGCAAAACGGCCGGGTTCACGCTTCCCATCGTTCACAATCTCATCAAGGCGCCGATCACCGACGAGAAGGGTGCGCCGCTTCACCGCGTTCGCGTGTTGATCCTGACGCCGACGCGCGAGCTCGCGGCTCAAGTCGAAGAAAGTTTCCGCAAATACGGCAAATACACGACGTTGCGCGTCGTCCCGATTTTTGGCGGAGTCGGCATCGAGCCGCAGTCGAAGTCTCTTCGTGCCGGAGTGGATGTCGTAGTAGCGACTCCAGGCAGGCTGCTCGATCACATGGAACGGCAGAACGTCGTTTTCGACGATCTCGAGGTTCTGGTGCTGGATGAAGCCGATCGAATGCTCGACATGGGTTTCGCGCCCCAGCTCAATCGGATAGTGGCGGAGATCCCGCCGTACCGGCAAACGCTTCTCTTCAGTGCCACCATGTCACCGGAAGTGGAAGCCTTGGCGCGGACGTATCTGCGCAAGCCGGTGGTAGTACAGATTGGACGTCGCTCCGAGGCGGTCAGCACTGTTACGCACGCCGTTTACCCGGTCGCGCGCGAGCGCAAGACGAGGCTCTTGGTCGAGCTGTTGAAGAAGGCGGAGATGGACTCCGTTTTGATTTTCACCCGCACAAAGCACGGCGCCGACCGGGTCGTCAGCCATCTCGAAGATGAAGGAATCGCCGCGACCGCGATGCACGCCGACAAATCGCAGGGGGAACGGACTCGGGCGCTCGAGGATTTCAAGTTGGGGAAAATCCGCGTGCTCGTCGCGACCGATATCGCCCAACGCGGGCTGGACGTCTCCGGCATCAGTCACGTCATCAACTACGATGTCCCCCAACAGCCTGAAGATTACGTGCATCGCATCGGTCGCACCGGCCGCGCAGCCGCTACGGGCGATGCGTACACCTTCATGTCGCCCGACGAGATCGCGATGGTGCGGACAATCGAGCGAATGATAGGTCAGCAGATCCCGCGAATTTCTGTTCCCGGCTACGACTTCGGCACGACTGCCGATGCTGGTGCCAACGGCGAGGTCGAGACGGTTGACACTCTTGATGTCAGTACCTCACCCGACCCAGTCGCGACACAAAGACGGTATCGACGGACGCGTTCCGTCGCACGACGACGCTGAGATTGGCGGCGCCGTATCCCATTCCCGTCGCGGCGTAGGACATTCGCGCCCGGGTCGCCGAAATCCGAACATCATGGGCCGCGCCAACCTCCCGCTTTCGAACGGTGTCGCTTCCGACTCTGATGTTGATCGATTGCGCAACCGGGTCTATTTCGACAGTCGCTTGAGTAGCACGCGCGATCGCGATGTGGCGGGCCGCGCTGAACAGCGACTCGATCTCCACTGCCGCGCTGCGCACCTTCACCCGGTCGAGAATTCCTCCCATCCACGGAATGGCGATGGCCGAGAGTATGCTCAGGATGCCGAGCGTGACGGTGAGCTCTAAGAGCGTGAAGGCGCGTCGCCCTATCTTTCCCCCGGGTTGGCAGATTAGATACCATATGATCGACCGCCTCACGCCGCAGTTCCGAATCATCCGCGTGTACCCAACCCGTTGCAACGCAGAATGAAAGGCCTTTTCGTCCCGGGCTCGGTTGCTTGCGCCATTGCAATCGCATGCGCGCCACCGCCGCCGGCCCCTCCTCCCGCCCCGACTCAGCCGAGTCCGCCACTCGTCTTGCCACCGTTCAAGATGGACACGAGTCGCAACGCCGATCGTGTTCCGCCGTTTCAGGAGACACCGCTCATCGTCTGGGGTCCGGCACCCGCCGGAGTATCGCATCCGGAAAGGCGGAGGACGTACGACCTTCAGCACCAGTCGACTACGATCAGGTTTGACTGGCCGCGCCAGGCTGTCGTCGGAACGACGACGCTCCGCATCGCCGGTCTCACTGGAGCAGCTCCGGTCTCCAGGATCTCGATCGATGCGGGTGACATGACGTTTACTCGCGTCGCTACCGGCACGACGTCGCTGAAATACGATTCCGATGATCATGCCGTCATCGTGCACCTCGCCACGCCGCTTCGTGCTGGCGAGAAGACGTCGATCACGATCGACTACGACGGAGCGAATCGGACGAAGGGAGCGTACTTCAGGCCGGCAAGACACATCGTTTGGACGCAGGGAGAGACCGAGGACACCCATTTCTGGGTCCCGACCTACGACTTCCCCAACGACAAGACGACGTGGGAGTTCTACATCTGGACGGCAAAGGGCGAGCGCGCTTTGTCGAACGGACGCCTGGCAGGATCGCGCGCGGTCGGCGACAGCATCGAGTGGCACTGGGTCCTCGACAAGCCCGCATCGACCTATCTGATGACAGCGGTTGTCGGCAATTACACCGTGCTGCAGGACGAGCCGTGGCGCAAAGTGCCGGTTGGATACTGGACCTACCCGGACTCGATCCAGGCGGCGTGGCGTGGCTTCGCAAAAACACCGGAAGCCATCGACGTATTCTCGCGCAAGACCGGCGTGCCGTACCCGTGGGCGAAGTACGACCAGATCGTCATTCCCGAATTCAAGTACGGCGGGATGGAGAACGTCACCGCGACATCGCAGAACGACGCTGCGATACTGCATCCGGACTGGGCGGAGCCGCAGGCGAATTCCGAAGGGCTCATGGCTCACGAGCTGGCGCACCAGTGGTACGGAGATCTTCTCACCACGCGGCGATGGGCTGACGCGTGGCTCAACGAAGGTTTCGCAACGTTCATGGAGCAGATCTTCCGCGAAGAGGATAAAGGCATCGACGAAGGCTCGTTCGACCGGCTCGGTGCGCAGGAGCAAACCATCGACGCCGACCGGCGATCACGGCGACCGATCGTGTGGGACAAATGGGTGACCGATCCGATCGAGGTCTTCTTCAGCGGGCACATCTACCCCAAGGGCGCGACGATACTTCAGATGCTTCGCCACCAGCTGGGCGACGCTCCCTTCTGGAAGGCGATGAACCGTTACACGACGGCGAATGCCTACGGCAACGTCGTCTCGGATGATCTCCGCAAGGCGTTCGAACAGTCGACCGGGAAGGATTTCAAAGCGTTCTTCGATCAGTGGGTCTATGGAGCCGGGTTTCCTGTCTTCCAGGTTTCAGCGCAGTATGATCGCGCCGCCGGACGTATCGTCGTGAGCGCCAGGGAAGTGCAGCCGCGTGACAGCTTCACGAGCTTTTTCGACGTCGACGTGGATGTCGAAGCTCGCACCGACAGCGGAATCGTTCGGTTCGTCGTACCGGTACGGGACGGGACAGGAGAGGCTGGAGTGAACGTCAAGTCGCCTCCGCGCTCGATCCGCTGGGACAAGGGGAACTGGATACTGGACATAACGGATTTTCCGCGCTCGACGGCGATGATGCGATATCAGCTGGTCAACGACGACGATGTGCTGGGCAGAATCGAAGCAATCGATATTCTCGCTCAGCGGCCTGCCGACCAAATGGCGCTCGACGCGCTCGTCCGCGCCACGCGCAACGACAAGTTCTGGGGTGTACGCGCGCGCGCTGTCGCCGCCATCGGTGCCTGGGGGAGCTTCGTAACCCGCGCGAGCATACCACCGATGCGCAACGTGAGAGACGCGGTCGTTGTCGCGACTCGCGATCCCGACGCTCGCGTGCGTCAGGAAGCGGCTCTCGCGCTGGGCCAGTTTGTGATCACTGGAAAGGTGGCGCTCGATGTGGGGATTCGCCTCCGCGAAATGGCCCGGTCCGATCCGTCTCTCATTGTTCGTGGAGCCGCACTCGCGTCGGACATCCGTCTTGAGAAGAACGCGGCGCTTCCGCTCGCCAAGCAGCTGATGGCGCAGGAAATCTGGAACAACGTCATTCGCACGCCGGCGCTGAACGCGCTCAAAGAGGTAGACACTCCCGAAGCCCGTCAGCTCGTGGAGCAATACGCTTCTCCGACTCAATAGATTCAACCGTCACCAACCCACGCTTTCAATGCAGATCAGCATAGAATATTGTGTCGTTTGACACTACGAACCTCGAGCCGCCGGTCTGGCGGCTGAGATTCGTACGCGCTTCCCCGAAGCGGAGATCAAGATGATTCCGTCGCGGGGCGGTCGATTCGAGGTCATGCGTGACGGCATTCCGGTCTATGAGAAATCAAAGACAGGACGCCACGCAAAGACCGGCGAAGTCCTATCACTATTGGAAAAGAACTCCTGAATTCATGAGAATTGCTTTGTCGACCGGCGGTGGTGACGCGCCGGGCCTCAACGCGGTGATTCGCGCGGCGGTGCTCTCAGCGGTTAACCGCGGCTGGGAGGTTCTTGGTGTAAAGAAGGGCTACGCCGGTCTGCTCGGGGAAGAGGAAGTCATCCCCATGACTGCGTCTACCGTGCGCGGAATAGCGCACCTCGGCGGAACTATCCTTCGCACGACCAACCGGGGCAACCCATTCAGCTATCCCGTCTATCTGCCTGACGGAAGCTGCGTCGAAAAGGACCGGTCCGACGAGCTGATCCAGAATGCGCGCAAGCTTGGAATCGACGCGTTGATTTCGATTGGTGGCGACGGGTCGATGAGCATTGCGCACCAGTTGTGCGAGCAAGGAATGAAAATCGTCTGCGTTCCGAAGACAATCGACAACGATGTCAGCGGCACGATCACGACCTTCGGCTTCGACACGGCTGTCAACACCGCGCTCGAAGCTATCGACAAGCTGCACACGACGGCGGAGAGCCACGATCGCGTGATAGTGCTCGAGGTGATGGGACGTCACGCGGGGTTCATCGCGCTGCACGCGGGACTCGCCGGCACCGCCGACGTGATCCTCATCCCGGAAATTCCCTACGACATCGATAAGGTCTGCGAAAAAATCATGGCGCGTAGTCGCTCGGGGAGGCACTTCTCGATCGTAGTGATCGCCGAGGGCGCGTTCCCGAAGGGCGAAGCACCGGCCATACTAGGGAAGTCGATGCCCGGCCAGGCGACACGGATCGGCGGAGTCGCTGAGCGACTGGCGAATGAAATCGAGGAGCTGACGAAGAAAGAAACTCGCTCGCTCATTCTCGGCCACCTTCAGCGCGGGGGACAGCCGACAGGCTACGACCGGTTGCTCGCGGTAAGATTTGGCGGAGCTGCAGTGCGCGCCGTCGCGGATGAAAAGTGGGACCACATGATCGCGCTCCAGTCGCCTCACATAGTGTCGGTCCCATTGGCCGACGTCCTCGCGGTGCCGAAGCGGGTTGAAGTCGACCACGACACGGTGCTGACGGCACGCGCGACTGGCATCTCATTCGGAGATTGATAAACTGGGGGTTAGGAGGGCGCCCGGCCCCCTAAGTGGTGTTACATAAGCAGCTCATCCTTAGGCACAAGATAGGGTGTATAATTGTTTGTCCTCCGAATAGGACAAACGGCCAAATTGCGGATGTTGCCCGGTAGTCCTAATATGTTACACGCCATAGACTTACAGGACTTAGCCCCATATGGCACCCGTCGTGCACCCCATACGGCCATGAGTTATCGTTTCAGCTCCTATTCGCTCTCTTCTTCGCTGCGTCTAGCGCTACCCGCCGTGGTCGGTTTGATGATCTCGGCAGGGGTCGCGGAGGCACAGCGTCCCGTTCCCGCGAACCCGCGCGCGCAGCAGTCGCAGACCCAGCGTCGCGAGCAGATCGTGCCACCCGGATTCTATCCGCCGGCCGGCATGTGTCGCATTTGGATCAACGGTGTTCCGGCAGCGCAACAGCCGGCGCCGACCGATTGCGCATCCGCCGTGAGAAATCGCCCGACGAACGGGAAAGTTCTTTTCGGCGATGAACCACCGAAGAGCAAAAAGGGCAAATCAGACAAGAACAAATCCAATCCAGCGGACGAGCTTGTCGATCTACTTAATCGGAGGATTTCAAGATGAAGGTATTCGTCATCACACTAGCGCTGGCGGGCCTGGCTTCTGCCGCCACGGTGGATGCTCAGATCCTGGGCAGCAACAACCGGCTACCGACAACCAATCGCGGGACCAGCATTGATGGGTCATGGCGCGTCGTCGGTCGCGACAGCAACGGCAACACCATTTATGAGCGCCGTGTCCAGGACAGTTACGGCAACATCGTAGTTGAACGTGCGCGGCGCGATTCCAACGGCAACCTGACGATCATCAGCAGGCAGAACGTTGGCAACAACGGCAACACGAATAATCGCAATGGCAATGGCGGAAACTGCGATTACAACCGGAGCACCAACAGCATCGGCGACATTATCTTCGGCCGCACGAACGATGTGAATTGCAACGATAACGGCAACCGCGTCGACGGCGGCTGGTATCAGGTCGGCCGTGGCCGCGACAACAACTCGATCTACGAGCGTCGCACCCGCGACAGCAATGGCAACCTGGTGATCCAGCGTGCCCGTCGTAACTCGAACGGAACTATGACGATCATCAGCACCCGCTACGCCAACGACAACGACAAGCAGTGGCGGAAGGAACAGAAGCGGCAGGACAAGGAATGGAAGAAGCAGAACAAGTCGAATCGTGGTGACGATGACGAGAACCGCTACCGGAACGACAGCTACCGGAACGACAACTCCGTCAATCGTGGTGACGACGATTCTTACCGGAACAGATCCGATGATAAAGGCAACGGACGCGGTAAGAGCAAAGGCAAGCACAAGGGCGACTAGTAGTAGCAGTATCTCCTGAAGCGACGGCCCCGGCGAGTAAAATCGCCGGGGCCGTTTCGCATCCGGTGCGATGTATGCACTTTCCACTGCGAATGCAGCGCATCGTTACCGACAGATACCTCCCGCCGGACCACGCGGCCTTCGTCGCGGCCGAGCCGCCGACGGGGCGCCTGATCGTCATCGCTCCCACGCGCGCTGCCTGCGAAACAATTGAGCTCGCGCTCGGCCTCCGCATACCGACCATTCTGGAGAAGCAGCACGGAACGGAGATCCGTGATCTCGCTGCAGCTGGAAAGGGATTTGGAATCGTCGCGGGCACTGGAACCGGAAAAACTCTCTCTATCCGACCTATTGCCGAGACGATCCTCAGAACAGAAGCGCTCAAGGTTGGGGTCGTCAATCGGGAGCGTGAAGCAACTCCGGAGACTCCAACCTGGAACGTGATCGTCGTCACCACTGGAATCGCGCGGCGCTGGTTTCAGGACGGTGACATCCTTCCCACCGACACGCTGGTGGTCGACGAGATTCACCAGACGTCGGCGGAGCTCGAGCTGTGCCTGGCTCTGGGAAAGCGGGTCGGGTGCCGGTTCATCTGGCTCTCCGCGACGGTGGATCCGACGTTCTACGCGCGATATCTCAACGCCGCCGCAGTCCTCGAGACCTCTGCGTTCGATCCCGCCAAGGCCGCGGACGTGAAGATCGTCCGCAAGGATGCGCTGAGTTTTCTGGACGACCGGTTCCTCCAGCAGGTAGTGAAAGAGAAGCGCGGAGTTGGGATGTTTCTCCCGACACGCGCCGGCGTCGAGCAAGCCGCGGAGCTGGTTGCAGAGCGCTTCCCGCGGATCAACAGCGCGTTCTATCACGGCGGCGAGCCTATCCGGGTCATCCGCCCGTTTCTGGAGGGCGAGGAGAAGAAACCGTATTTCCTGAGCATGACGGCGGCGGGACAGAGCGCGCTGAACGTCCAAGGCCTGGACACGGTCGTCATCGACGACACGCGCTTCAGCAATATCATCGAGCGCGGCAAGAACGTTCTCACCAAGCTGCACCTCGGCGCCAACGAGATTCTTCAGATGGCAGGTCGCGTACACGGCCGCGTCGCTGGCGGGAGAGTCTTCATCCTCTCCGATCGCGACATTCAGTTCTCGGCGTTGCGGCCGACCGCCCCCGATTTCCAGCTCGCCGGCGATTCAGAGCGGGTTGCGATGACGTGCGCCGATCTCGGCGTTGCCGCGGACGAGCTCGAGCTTCCGGTTCCGCTCGACCGCGTCGCCTATAAGAAAGCCGTGTCGCTGCTCGAGCGGCGTGGCATCATCGAGAACGGCAGACTCTCTCGCTACGGAAAGGCCGTCGAAGCGATGCCGGTGGACCGGCCGTGGGCAGAGCTATTGGTGAACGCCGACGACGAGCTCGTTCCATATCTGGCGGTAATGAGCTCGATCGAATCCCTGCACCGGATGACACGCGAAGATCGCGACCTGTCCGGCGTTACAGTGCCTGGCAGCGATCATCTCACCGCTTACAACCTGTACGCCGAGGCTTTTTCGCACTGCGGATACATCGGCGAAGTGTATGGCCTTTCTCGTCACCTCTTCGACGAGAGCGTCGAGAAGTGGGCCGAGCAGCGTGGCGTGCTGGTCAAAGCGATCGAGGACGCCGCGCTCGCCACGGCCAGCATTTTCCGCTCGCTCGGGATGGAGCTGCCCACGAAGATGGTGAACGCGCGCGATCACATCTATCGCAAGTTTACGGAGCTCCTCGCGCAGTACATGCCGTTCGACTTGGTAATCGACGAGCAGACGGCGGACGGCACCGAGGCCCGCGTCTCCAGAACCAGCGTGTGCGGGAGCTGGGGTCCGATTGCCGGAGATCTGCGGTACTTCGCGGATCGCTCCGGAATCCCTCGCGCCGCGATCGAGGGGACACAGGTTCCGATGCATCTCATACTCCGCTACGCCACGCGCAGCGGAGCGGAGGTGATTTACGATCCCCGCCGCAAGCACGGGCCGCTCGTGTTGAAGCGGAAGCTCGAGTACTTCGGGTTCGAATTGGAAAGCGAGGCCGAGACGGTCGAAGAGTTTCCTCCCGAGCTGGCTGAGGAGGCACGGCGCATCCTTGCCGAGGCGTTGGCGCGCGGTGAAGCCAGACACTTTGCGGTGAAAAAGAACCGTGACGTGATCGAGGAAATCCGCGAGGCGCACAAGAGATCCGGCGGTGAGACGAAACGGCTCGGTCTTTCGGAGCTGACGTCTCTCTACGAGGAGCAGCTCGCCAACGTCAACTCAATGGATGACTTCAAGTCCGCGCGTCTCTCGGTGGAACGGGAGAAGTTCGTTCCGAGAGACATCCGCGAAATACTGGAGCGCCTACCGAGCCACGTCATGGTGCGGGACCGCGAAGTAGAGATCGACTACGACGTTGAAGAGCGCGATGGCCAAAGGCGCGGAGTCGCTCGCCTGCGGTTGCCGGAGAAGATCGCGCGCTCGCTTACGGAAGCGGAAATACCACGGCTCGATCGACCAGTACGGTTCGTGGTTCTGCGCGGACAGCGCGGTGCGGTGCGCGCCGACGACCTCGAGGAGCTTCAGGAGCGCCTCGCGCAGCCGTGGTCCCCCGACGAGGTCGTTGAATCAGCGGACGATCGCGCCATGCTCTCTCACGCCGAGCGTGAGGTGAAGCGAATAGCCGGAGAATTCCGCAAGCATCGACGCGGTGGAAGGGGTGGACACGGTTCGGGTCGTCCGGGACATGGTGCTGGTCGTCGCGGAAAACCGGATCCTCGCCGCCGCCGGCCTGGACGCTAGACTGAAGCCGCACTGGCGTCGCCCGGCCGCAATCGTATAATCCGCGCATGCCAGCACAACATTTCTCCAAACATTTCAGCGAGCATCAGAAGGTCATCGAGGCTTGCATCGCATCGCTGCAGCCGGCATCCGACGCTGCCTCCTCGGCCCTGACCTCCTGCATCGGAACGGGTGGAAAGATTCTCGCCTTTGGAAACGGAGGGAGCGCGACGCAAGCGAGTCACCTCGTGGAGGAGCTGATCGGTCGATTCAAGGAGACCCGAAGGCCCCTGCCCGCCATCTCGCTCGTCGCGGACTCGGGCGTCGTCACGTGCATCGCGAACGATTTTGGCTACGGTGCTCTGTTCGAGCGACAGGTTGAAGCGCTGGCTCAGCGTGGTGATGCGGTCGTGGGAATCACGACGAGCGGACGCTCGGAGAACGTGCTGCGCGGGCTGAAGGCCGCGAAAGAAAAGGGCGCGATCACGATCGCCCTATGCGGCAGACAGGGACTGAAAGGTGTGGCTGCGGATCACGTGGTGGCCGTCCCCAGCGATGAAGGCGCCTACATCCAGGAGGTTCACCTCATGCTGCTGCATGTCTGGTGCATGGCGATCGATTCGGCGATCGCGGAAGGCGCGCTCTAGTCAGACGAGGCTGAGGCGCGGGCGGTCCTCTGCCGGTGCCAGTGCGTCCTCGCGATACGAGAGCCAGCCGGTCTTCTCGTCCGCGACAATCTCGACCTCGGTGCCGAGTGGGATAGTGAGATTCGGGACTTCGTGTCCGGCCGGGAAGTCCATGAGGATCGGAACCTCCAGGTCCGACACCAGATCCAGCAGAAAATCATCGAACTCGTCTTCCTCGGAGCGATCGACCGAGAGCTGGCCAAACACGATGCCGCGTACATGCCTGAGCAGTCCGGCTGAGCGGAGGTGGAGAAGCCGTTCGTCGACGACTGACATCGGATCGCGCGTCTCCTCGAGGAAAAGGATGGCGTCGCGGGTGTCGATTTCGTACGGAGTTCCAATGGTCTGCTGCACGAGCGAGAGATTTCCGCCGGTGAGGCGCCCGACTGCGGTGCCTGGCCGCACCGACCGGGCGGTGTCGCGTCCGAGCTTCGTCTCGGGCCGAGGCGTCGAGAGAGCGGTGATCAGCGAGTAGGCGCTTGCATCGCTTGGGCCGGGAAACAGGTCGTCCAGCGTGGGTCCGTGAAACACCCTCAACTGCGCGCGGCGCATGAGCCAGAGGTGCAGCGCTGTAGTGTCGGAGTACCCGACGAACGACTTTGGATTCTTGCGGAATATCTCTGGGTCGAGGTAGGGAAGCAGACGAACCGCGCCGTAACCTCCGGTCCCTGCGATGACCGCTTTCACGTCGGGGTTGAGCCAGATCCGGGTCAGGTTCTCGGCTCGCCGTTCATCCTCGTGCTTCTGGAAACGGCGGAACCGCTCGATCTCCGAATCGAGGATCACTTTATATCCGGCTTCCTCCATCGCTTTGGCGCCGCGAAGAAGCCATCCCTGTTGCGGCGCATACGATGGAACGACGATGCCTATCGTATCGCCCTTGAGAAGCGGTGCGGGCCTGAGCAGCCCCGGTGCTCTTGGGAGAGTCGGATGGAATGGAGCCGAGGGCGCGGTGTCGATCGGCGCCATCGGCTGTTCGGCGGGGTACGCTCCGAGTGACTCGGTCATCGTCGTTTATCGAAGCGCATTTATGGGATTGGACACTGCTAGATTCAAAGTAATGTCAGACACGTCAGTGAAGGCGCCGAGCCCGGACGGGGCAGTTCCTGCTAATCGGAATATGCAGGCCAGCAGCCCAAACGGTACCGGGGTCCCCACCTACTTTCGGAAGGGTTTCGGGCTCAAATCCGAGATCCAGTCCGAACTCGCCTCGGACTACACCGGGCAGCTCGTGGACATGCTCAAGGCCCGGGAATATACCCTGACGGCAGACGATTTAACCATCCGTTTAGCAAAGGAATTCGGGTTCTGTTATGGGGTGGAGCGTGCGGTGGATTACGCGTATCAGGCCAGGAAGAAGTTCCCGGATCGTACCATCTACCTGGCCGGCGAGATCATCCATAACCCTCACGTGAACTCGAAACTCCAGGCCATGGGGATCACCTTCCTCATGCCGGTGGACGGGCGCATCGACTTCAGCGGGGTCAAGGCGGAGGACGTGGTGATCCTCCCCGCCTTCGGGGTTACGATCACGGACTTCGAGATCCTCCGCCAGATCGGGTGCGTGATGGTCGATACCACCTGCGGCTCCGTGCTCAATGTCTGGAAGCGCGTCGAGAGCTACGCGCGCGATGGCTTCACATCGCTCATCCACGGCAAGTATTACCATGAAGAGACCCGGGCTACGGCCTCACAGGCCGAGAAGCACGAGGGCGGTCAGTATTTC
>JBBQWD010000003.1:0-27621 GCA_038210945.1 Gemmatimonadales bacterium | reverse complement strand
GCGTCGTCGAGCGTCGACCGAATCACGCCGACATCAGGCGGTTGCGTGAACTCGAGCTGCATCAGCGTGCCGCCGGTGAACTCGATGCTGTAGTTGGGTGGCTTGATCGCGAGGGATCCGAGACCAAGCAGGATGAAGGCGATCGTGATCGCCGCCATCACCTTCCACCAGCGAATGAAGTCGTAGTTCGTGTCGTGAAGAATTCGAAGCATTAAATGCTCAGTGACTGCTGGGCGTCGCGCGAGCGATCGAGCCACAGCATGTAGAAGGTACGCACGACGAAGATCGACGTGATCATCGAAGCGGCGATACCGGCGAGAAGGGTGACGGCAAAGCCGCGAACCGGGCCCGTACCGTACTGATAGAGAACCGCCGCTGTCAGCGCGGTGGAGACGTTCGAGTCGACGATCGCGCTCATGGCGTGGCGGAACCCTTCATCGATCGCGGTGCGAACAGTCTTGCCGTGAGCAAGCTCTTCGCGTATTCGCTCGAAGATGAGGACGTTGGCGTCGACCGCTATACCGATCGAGAGCACGAAACCCGCGAGCCCAGGCAGCGTGAGCACAGCCTGGAATCCGGCGAGCGCGGCCAGCGTGTAGAGGATGTACAGCACGAGCGCGGCCACAGCGAGCGCACCCGAGAAACGGTAGTAGCCGAGCATGATGAGAACGACAAGGCCAATGGCGATGACGCCGGCGGTGATGCCTTTGTGGATCGAGTCCTGACCCAGGCTCGCGCCGATCTGGCGAACCTCGACGACCTTGAGCGGAACGGGCAGCGAGCCGGCGCGTAGCACGAGCGCCAGGTCCTGCGCGGCCTGCAGGTCCTTGCCGCCCATCGTGATCTGGCCACGCGCGCCGATCGCGCCCTGAATGACGGGCGGCTGCCCCATCACTTTCTGGTCGAGGACGATCGCCATGTGGTCCTTGATGTGGCGTCCGGTCTCAGTCCGAAAGCGGCGAGCCCCTTCGTTGCTCATCGTGAATTCGACGAGGTTCCCTTCCGTCGGCGAAGTGTTGGGCTTCGCGTTGGTGAGAAACTCTCCGGTGATAATCGGTTTGGCGTCGAGCACATAGATCGGGCGATAGACGCGATTCCCAAGTGAAACGGAGTCACTGCTCCAACGGAGCACTTTTCCTGGCGGAAGCGCGGCAACAAGCTCAGGAAGCGTGAGGTATTGCGTCACCGTCCCAACGTCGCTCTGCGCTACATAGTACTCTCCGGGCATATAACCTTCCTGACCGGGCGTATAAACTTGCTGAACCAGCTTGGAAAACGCTCCGGGACCGCCAACCGTTCCAACCGCGGCGGCGCTATCAGTCTTGGCGCTGTCGGCTTTCTTGGACGTGTCGGCGGTGAACAGCGATTGCAAGCCGGCGGCCGAGGCGGTAGTGTCCTTTTTCGCACCAGGCGTCGTCACCGCGGCCGCGAGCTTCTTGTCCTTGAGCAGCGCATCGAGTCGCGGGAGCGCTTTCTCCAGCGCCTGCGTTTTGTCCGTGATCTGGAACTCGAGGAAGGCGGACTTCTGGACGACGTCCTGGGCCCGACGAGGATCGTCGATTCCTGGAAGCTCGACGATGATCCGGTCGTTGCCCGCCTTCTGCACGAGTGGCTCGGAGACGCCGAATTCGTCGATGCGGTTTCGAACGACCTTGAGCGCGTTGTCGATCGCTTTGCTCTTGTCGGGAACGGCGCCTTTCGACTCATCGACCTCGAGGGCCAGGTGCATGCCGCCCTGTAGATCCAGTCCCCGCTTCAGCGGAACGCGCCGGACGGTATCGTAGACGAACTCGCCGTTGCGCTTGACGCGCTCCACGACCGTGCGCGGAAACAGCGCCCAGACGGACGCTGCTATGAGTGCCAGTATGCAGAGAATGCGGTACTTCAGACTCATGCTGCTTGAATGGGAAAAGGGTGCACTTCGAGACTAGCCTTTAAGGTTACCGGGAAGCTGAAGGAGAGTCAACGCGCTCCTGGCATCGCTCTCGTCGTGCCGGAGCTGCTTCGACAACTGTTCCGCCGAGGCAAACTTCCGGGTCTCACGAAGCCTCATGACGAAATCGATCCGCACGTGCGCGCCGTAGAAGTCTCCGGTCGTGTCGAAGAGGTGCGCTTCGAGAGAAGTTGCGGAATCGCCGAAAGTTGGACGCGGTCCAAGGTTCATCATCCCACCGACAGGCCCGCGAGGCGTTTGAACACGAACAGCATATACACCTTCGGGTGGCAAAAGCTTCCGCGGCGGAGGAGGGCCCAGGTTCAAGGTAGGAAATCCGATCGTGCGCCCGCGCTGCGACCCCTCGATGACGCTGCCGCTCACCGAATAGCAGCGTCCGAGGCCCGCCGACGCGCGCTCGAGGTCGCCGCCCGCAATCGCGCGCCGGATGGAGGTTGACGACACAGAATGCCCATCCGGAGTAGCAACCGGATCGACGACCTCCACCCGGAATCCATCCCGTTCGCCGAGGGTACGGAGAACGTCAACGTTGCCAGCCCGTTGGCGCCCAAACCCGTGATCGTATCCGATGAGGAGCTCGCGCATGCGGAACCGCCTGCGTAGCAGAAGCTCGACGAAATCTTCAGCTGGGTACGTGGAAAGCCTGGCGGTAAATGGCAGCACTGCGACGTAGTCGATGCCCGTTTCCGCGAGGACCTCCAGCTTCTCGTAGTGCGTCGTCAGCAGCAACGGAGCCGCCGATGGATTCACGATCTCGAGTGGGTGGGGCTCGAAGGTGACGAGAACGCTGGGAATCTTGAGCGCGAGAGATCTGGCAACCAGCCGCTCCACGACGTCGCGATGCCCGCGATGGACACCATCGAAAGTTCCGACGGTTACGACGCTCCCTTTGACGTACGCCGGCAGCCCCGACTCGTCGGACGCATCGATCCTGCTATGCATCGGCAACTACGCGAAGCGGCCTTACGCGTACCCGCTCTGCGCTGAGGCTTTCGAGCGTCGCGGCATCGCGCACATCGAACTCTCCGATACGAGTCCGTCTGAGCGCGGCCAGATGCGCCGCGGACGACGTGAGCCGTCCGAGGTCGCGGGCCAGGGCGCGGATGTAGGTGCCGCCACTGCACGTGATGACGGCGGAAAGCGTCTCACCACGCAGCTCGCGCACATCCCAGCTGTGCACGGTGATGTCGACTGCCGGAATATCCAGCGGCGTGCCGCGGCGGGCAGCGTCGTAGGCGCGCGTACCGTCGACGCTCTTCGCGGAGTAGGCCGGCGGCACCTGCGAGATCGTTCCGGTCAACGACTTGATGGCGGATCGAACGTCGCTCTCGCGTGCGGGACCGGCCGAGCGGATGACTGTCCCCGTTTCGTCGTCCGTGTCGGTCTCAGTGCCAAATTTGATCGTCGCCTCGTACACCTTGGGCTCGGTATCGAGGAAGGTCGCGAGTCTGGTCGCACGGCCGAGGAGAAGCACGAGGAGTCCGGTCGCGAATGGATCGAGCGTGCCGAGATGTCCGATGCTGCGCTCGCCGTAAATCCTCCGTACGTGCTGGACGACGTCGTGCGACGTCATCCCGGCGGGCTTGTCTACGAGCAGCAATCCCTGGTTCGGCGAATGATCGTCGCCGGAGCGATCAGTCGTCGTCTCGTCCACGCGCTGAGGCGGAGTCCTGCTTCTTGACGTCCGCGAGCAGTGACTCGATGCGGGCGGCGCGGGCGATGGTGTCGTCTTCCTTGAACTGGATCTCGGGAGCCACGCGCAGCTGCAGCTGGCGGGCCAGGCGGGAGCGGAGATGCGACGCAACGCTGTCGAGCCCGTCGAAGGTCGCCTGCTTCTCAGTGTCGCTTCCGAGGACGCTCACGTATACACGCGCGTGCCTCAAGTCCGGGCTCACCTCGGCGGCGGTGACCGTCACGAACCCCACGATCCGCGGGTCCTTTGCCGATTCGGTGAGGAAGGTCGCTACCTCGACGCGGATCGCTTCGGCGACGCGGTCCGCTCGACGCGTGTTACGCAGACGCGCCCGCCGCCGAAGTCAGTGTTCGCGCTACCTGCTCCTTGCGGTAGCACTCGAGCACGTCGCCGACCTTGATGTCGTTGAAGTTCTCGACGCCAATGCCGCACTCGAAGCCTTCACGGACTTCCTTCACATCGTCCTTGAAGCGACGCAGCGATGCGATGGCGCCGTCGTAGATCTCGACGCTGTCGCGCATCACGCGAACGCGGCCGGTACGGTTGATAACACCGTTCCGCACCGAGCAGCCCGCGATCACGCCCATGCGCGGAACCTTGAACAGCTCACGGACTTCGGCTTCGCCCAGCACGGTCTCTCTTTCCTCCGGCCGCAGCATCCCTTCGAGCGCGGACCTCACGTCTTCGACCGCTTCGTAGATGATCTTGTACAGCTTGATGTCAACGCCTTCGCGCTCCGCTGCCGCACGGGCGTTGTTGTCAGGCCGAACGTGGAAGCCGACGATGATTGCGCCCGATGCGCGAGCGAGGAGGATGTCGCTCTCCGTGATCGCGCCGACGCCGCGATGGATCACGTCCACCGAGACCTCGTCGTTGGAGAGCTGGCCGAGAGAATCGGCGAGCGCTTCCGCCGGACCGCCTTGATCGGCCTTGATGACGATCCGGAGGGTGCGCTTCTGACCGGGAGCCGTCTGGGTCATGAAATCTTCCAGAGAAACGACGCCCTTGGCGGTCCGACGACTCTTCGCTTCGCGGTCGAGGCGCTGGCGGCGCTGCGCAATCTCGCGCGATTCCATCGCGTCCTCGACGACGACGAACTGATCGCCTGCCATCGGGACGCCGCCAATTCCAAGAATCTGAACCGGAATGGCGGGGCCGGCGTCCTTGACCGCGCGTCCGCGCTCATCGAGCAGCGCCCGCACGCGCCCAGAGTACATGCCGCAGATGAAGTCATCGCCGACGTGCAGCGTTCCATTGCTGACGAGCACGGTCGCGACCGGACCCTTGCCCGGATCGAGCTGCGCTTCAACGACGGCCCCTTGGGCGCTGCGGTTCGGATTCGCCTTGAGGTCCAGGATCTCAGCCTGCAAAAGGATCTGGTCCAGCAGCGTGTCGATGTTCGTTCCCTTCTTCGCCGAGACCTCGCTCGAGAGGACGGTGCCACCGAACTCCTCGAGCACGACGCCGTGCTGGAGCAGGTCCTGTTTCACCTTCGTCGGGTTTGCGCCGGGCACGTCGATCTTGTTGATCGCAACGATCATCGGCACACCAGCGTTCTTCGCGTGCGAGATCGCTTCAATGGTCTGCGGCATCACCTGGTCATCCGCGGCGACGACGAGGACGACGATATCCGTCACCTGCGCGCCGCGCGCTCGCATGGCGGTGAACGCTTCGTGGCCGGGAGTATCGAGGAACGTGATCGACTTGCCGCCCGGCAGGTCGACGTGATACGCACCGATGTGCTGCGTGATTCCGCCCGACTCGCCGGCAACGACGTTCGCCTTGCGGATGTAATCGAGGAGCGATGTCTTTCCGTGGTCGACGTGACCCATGATGGTCACGACAGGCGGACGCGCCACGAGCTGCTCCGCCGTATCCTCGGCGACAGCCGCCGTCTTCAGGTCAGCCGCGTACTCTTCTTCCTTGACAGCCTGAAATCCGAACTCGCCAGCGATGAGCTCGATCTGATCGAAGTCGAGACGTTGGTTGATCGTGACCATCAGTCCGAGATTCTTGAACGCGAATCCGACGATCTGGACGGCTGGCGTCTTGAGGATCTGCGCGAGCTCGCTGACGGTGATGAACTCGTTGACGCGCACCGTCTTCTTCTCGCGCTCTACCTCAGCCTGGCGCTGCGCTGCGACCTCTTCGCGATAAGTACCGTCCTCGGCACGACGAGCGCCGCCGCGGCGGATGGGTCCGCGCATCGACGCCATCGTTTTGCCGATGTTCGCCGATACCGCTTCCTGATCCACTCCGCGCTTCCCTTTCTTCCCACGGCGCGCGCCACGGTCTTCACCGCGGCCAGTGCCGCCGCGGTCGTCGCGACGCGCCGGGGCGGTTCCCGCACCCGGAGCAGCTGAAGCGATTGGACGTGGCGGCGTATAGGGCGCGCCAGTAGCGACCGGTCGCGGACGCGGAGCACCGGGCACGACGGGTTGCGGGCGCTGGCGCTCACGGCTGTCGTTTCTTTCGACGCCAGCCGAATGCGTGGTTTGCTGGGCAGCCGTCGGCGGTGGGGCCGAAGGACGCGCCGGCGGAGCCGGCGGAGCTTTCGGACGATCGGGAGCCACCGCATCAGCGGAAGCGGACGCCGCGATCGTCGGAGCCACGTGAGCGGGCTTGGGCTCATTCGCCGGAGGCGCTTCGACTACGACAGGTACTTCGGCCACAGGCTCGACTGCGACACGGCGGCGACGCTTGGCGCCGTCAGCAGCCGCGGAAGGTTCCGGCTTCGGTTCCGGCGCAGGCGTAGCCGACGCGGTTCCACGACGGCGACGCGCTGCCGCGGGAGGAGCAGCGACACGCGCGCGCTTCTCACGCTCCCATCGAGCGCGGATGCGTGCGACCTGATCGTCACTCAACGGACTGAGGTGGCTTCGAACGGGAACGTCCATCTGGCGAAGGAGGTTGATCACTTCGTCGCTGGAAATCCCGAATTCGCCCGCCAAATCATGCACTCTAAGCTTGCTCAACCAATCTCCTCGTTACGGCCATCCGGCATCGGTGTCAGGCTCAGCGCCCGAATTCCCTTTGCCAATCCTTTGTCGACAATCCCAATCACTGCTGTAGCTTCGCGCCCCGCGATCGAGCCCAGCTCCACCGCGGATGGACCAGCTACCACTGTGATTCCGCGCGCCCGCAACAACGGGAGCACTTTATCCAAACTGTTGCTCGAAGCGTCGGGCGCCGCAATGGCTAATAGCAACTTGCCCCGACGCGCCGCGTTTCGCACCTGCTCGACCCCCACTATTGCGCCCCGACCGCGGAGTCCCAGGCCAATCAGACCGAGGAGCTTGCGGAGCTGCGTAGCGTCCACGTCCTACTCCGGTTTCTTGCCTTCTGTGTCGGCTACTGCATCTGGTGCCGCGGCAATTCCACCTGCAGCCGCACTTCCGCCCTCGGAAGCCATTTCGCTGCTGGCTTCCACATCCGCTTCCGTCGTTGCTACAGCTCCCTCGGCCGCCTCTGGCGCCTCGTCCGTGGTAAGCTCGTTGATGATCGCCATCAGACGGTCAGCCTCCTCAGGGGCGATGCCCGGAAGACGCAGAAAGTCTTCGCGCTCGAGATCGATGATGTCGTCCAAGGTCCGATATCCGGCTTCCTCGAGAACGGCAACCGTTGCGGGCTGCATTCCCTCAATGTCCAGGAGTCGAGGATTGACACCGGAAACCGGTTCGTCCGTCGGCAGCGGAGCGAAAATTGGTTGGTCGGTGCCGCGCTCCATCCACTCGCGACTAGAGTACAGCTCGATCTTCCACTCTGTAAGCTCTGACGCAAGGCGCACGTTCTGGCCATTGCGTCCGATCGCCAGCGATAGCTGGTCCTCGTCCACGATTGCCTGAATGGTCTTGGTCGCCGGATCGCTGAACACCCGGGCCACTCTCGCCGGAGCGAGCGCCAACTTGGCGAAGCGCTCCGGATCGGCTGACCACGGCACGATGTCGATTCTCTCACCACCGAGCTCGTTCACGACTGCCTGGACTCGGGAGCCCTTGAGACCGACGCAAGCTCCCACCGGATCGACCGAGTCGTCGCGGGAAAAGACCGCGATTTTGGTGCGGCTTCCGACCTCGCGCGCGCTCGCGCGGATCTCGACCAGGTTCTGCTGGATCTCGGGGACTTCGAGCTTGAACAACGCCTTTACGAAGAGTGCATCAGCGCGGCTCAAAACGAGGCGCGGTCCTTTTGGTGTCTCCTCGACGCGTTTCAGTACGGCGCGGATCGGATCTCCCTGGTGGAAGTGCTCGCGGTGGTTCTGCTCGCGGTAAGGGATGATCGCTTCCGCTTCGCGAAACTTGTTGAGCATGATAACGAGCTTGCCGCGCTCGATCTGCTGAACTTCCCCGGAGAGAAGATCGCCGACTCTGCTCGAGAACTCGTCGCGAATCTTGGAGCGCTCGCCTTCCCTGACGCGCTGGATGATCCGTTGCTTGGCCGCCTGAACCGCGGTCCGCCCGAACTCGGCGAAGTCCACGGGGATCTCCATCTGATCGCCGACCTGGAACTCGGAGTCCTCGAAACGGGCCTCCTCGAGGGAGATCTGGCTCGCGGCGTCGGTCACTTCGTCAACCACAGTCTTGAGCAGCACGATCTTTATCGCGCCCTTGTTCTCATCGATTTCGACTTCGGCCTGCACCGTAGGCCCGTGCTTCTTGGCGAGGGCGGCGTTGATGCCATCCTGCAGAAGCCCGTGCAATTCAGCGCGATCGATCTGCTTCGAGTTGGTCAACTCGCGGATCGCCGCCAGAATCTCTACTGAAGCCGCCATGTCCTCTACCTCTACCTTTTCCAGTGAAACGCCAGCCGGGCTTTCTCGACCGCGTCGAGCGGAAACCGCCGTTCCTGGCCCCGCTCATCATGCACAACAACGACCTCTGCGCCGGGGTCTCCCTCGACACCTACGATCGATACTTCGTCCGTTCTACGCCCGGCCGGATCACCGGACACGTTCGTCGTTACCACGGCAGTGCTGCCCGCGAAACGCCGCCAATCCTTTGCATTTCTCAGCGGCCGCTCAACACCCGGGGACGAAACCTCGAGCACGTATCGCTTGCCGCCAAAATCTTCTTCGTCGAGCCTGGTCTCGATTGCCCGCGATGCCGCCGCACAATTCTCGACCGTCACTTTTTCGAAGTCCTCTCGCTCGACGCGAACGTCGATGACCGGCCGGCCGTTGCTCCCACCGAGCTTGAGCTCGAAAAGCTCTAGCCCAAGTGGCTTAATTCCCGACGCCACAATGGTTTCTAGCGTTCCCTTCATCTACCTTCGAGGTCCATTCTGAGGACAAAAAAATGTGGGGGGATCCCCACATCAGTGTTGGCCGCCGAGTTGAACGCCCTATACAATGTAGAAAGGTGGCCGAGGTGAGTCAAGTTGACCCGCCACGCTATGCCTGGGCTGCGATCACTCCTATCTGCCGACCCCTGTCGCCGGCGCGGTGTGAAAAAAATCGGTCGTTGTCGCAACGTGTGCACGATGTGCTGACGGTGATCCTTTGCACTCCCGTCTCCGTCGCGTGCTCGGCGATGAGGGACCTGAGATCCACATGACCCGAACGCGTCGCCGGCTGTCCGGTGAGCTGCTCCCTGACCTCGGCGCTCACCTCATAGCAGCGCCCACAGATCGCGGGGCCGAGGTGGATCGCCAGCTCGTCCGGCGCGAGCCCGTAACGAGCGAGTGCGGCGATGGCCTCTGTTGTAATCCGAGCGGCGGTACCCTTCCAACCCGAATGAAGGAGCGCGACGATTCCGGTCGGATGGGCGATGAAGACCGGAACGCAGTCCGCTACTCCGACGGCGAGCGCAATCCCCTTTTCCGACGCGATGTGCCCGTCGGCTTCCCCGCCGCGGAGCCAGCCCTCCCACCCACCTGTGTGCACGAGAACTCGAGTGCCGTGAACCTGTCGGAGCGAGGCAAGCCGGCGGGCGGTGTCCGAGAGCTCGTGCTGCACCGCCGTCCATCGGCCCATCACCTCATTGACGGGATCCTCGCCGGAGAGGCCGAAGGTGCCCGCGTCACGGGTGGTGGTGAACGCGCGAATTCCCCAACTCTCGAAGTCGGGGATTACTTCCTTCGGAACTTCGCTCACGCTTACTGGCGCCGATCGTCGACGCGCGTGATCTTGGCGCCGAGCACGGTCAGCCGCTCGTCAATGCGCTCGTAACCGCGCTCAATCTGTCCCACGTTGTTGATCACGCTCGTCCCCTCGGCGCAAAGGGCGGCGAGGAGCAGCGCCATTCCCGCCCGGATGTCGGGTGACTCGAGCACGGCGCCTCGCAGCCGGGACGGTCCGTGAATGAGAGCGCGGTGCGGATCGCAAAGCACTATTCGCGCACCCATCGTCGAGAGTTTGTCGACGAAGAAGAGCCGCGACTCGAACATCTTCTCGTGCATGAGGACGAGGCCCTCGCATTGTGTGGCCGTGACAATCGCGATCGACATCGTATCGGCCGGGAACGCTGGCCAGGGCTGGTCCTCCAGTTTCGGAACGTGACCACCCATGTCCGACTGGATTTGGCGGGATTGCTTGGCCGGGACGATCAGATCGTGGCCGTCCTCGACGCATTCGATCCCGAGCCGCGCGAAGCCCATGCGAGTCGAACGGAGGTGCTCGATGCCTGCGTTCTCGATCCGGAGCTCCGATTTCGTCACCGCCGCGAGGCCGATGAAGGAGCCAACCTCGATGTGATCCGGCCCGATCGTATGGGATACGCGCTTCGATCCGATCGACTTGCTGCCATGGATGGTCATCGTGTTCGTGCCGACGCCCTCGATCTCGGCGCCGAGCGCAATGAGAAAGTGCGCGAGGTCCTGGACGTGTGGTTCGCTGGCCGCGTTCCGGAGAATCGTCGTGCCCGTGGCGGCGGACGCGGCGACGAGCGCGTTCTCGGTGGCGGTCACACTGGGCTCGTCGAGGAAGACGTCCGCACCCTTGAATCCGTTGACCCGCATCTCGATCATCTTGCCATGAGTGAAGCTCGCGCCAAGTTGTTCGAGCGCGAGAAAGTGCGTGTCGAGTCGTCTGCGTCCGATAACGTCACCACCCGGCGGTGGGAGCGTCACCTGCCCGCAACGGGCGAGGAGCGGCGCGGCCAGGAGTATGGACGCGCGAATCTTCGCACACAGCGTCGGATTCAGATCAGCGGGACGCAGCTCCTTCGCGTGGACGTCGAGGGCGTTCTGGCCGACCCATTCCATCGAAGCGCCGACGGATCGAATGAGCTCGACGAGCGTCTCGATGTCCCGGATGCGGGGCACGTTTTCGAGGTGTACCGGGTTGGGGGACAGGATCGCCGCCGCCACGATTGGCAGCGCCGCGTTCTTGTTTCCAGAGGGGCGGATGGACCCGCTGAGAGAGTTTCCGCCCTCAACGACGAACTGTACTGCTGGCATTGTGCTCCTGAAGCCGATTCGGAGGTGTTGGAGATTGTGTTGCGAAAATATATCTAAGAGAGCACTCTTTGTACCGCGCGTCGAATACTCTCGTCAAATGGCCTCTCCCTTGCACACTTCACGAACATGATGGGTTGGATGAGCGGGGGTGGTGAGCTGCTGTTGCAGGTAGCTCGCACGCTTCCCGATACGATCTATACGAAGCAGATCGTCGCGGAGCCCGGTCTCTGGGACAAGGTCACCAGTGTCGCGAGCGGCGTCATGACGATCACCGTCATCATCCTGACGGTGGCGCTCGTTCCGGCCGCATGGAACTTCAGAAAGAGCTACTCGAAAATCAGCGACATGCTGGACAAGGTCTACGGCGACGTGAATCCGCTGATGCGGCACGCCAGCGCGATCGCGGACAATGTAGACTACATATCGACGGCGATCCGGGTAGATGTTCAGCAGGTAAGCCAGACGGTCGCCGCCGTGAATCAGAGGCTGCAACAGGCCGTCGCAGCGGCGGAAGACAGAATCAATCAGCTGAACGCGCTGCTCGACGTGGTGCAGGAGGAGGCCGAATCGGCTTTCGTGACGACCGCGTCGACAATTCGTGGCGTGCAAACGGGAATCAATCAGGCATTTGACGAGGAGGACTGGAGCGATGGGGACTACGACGAAAGCGGAGCCGACAGCTGGGAAAAGCCGCGTCCGCGCGTCCGACCCAGAAATGGATCTGGACGAGGAGCGTGAGCAGCAATACGACCTGCTGACAGCAGCGTTGATAGGCGCCGCAGTCGGCGCGGGAATAACGCTGTTGCTGCGGAAGGGGCCGTCGGGCAGTCGTCCGGTCGGACCTCTGGTGCGCTATGCGGGACGGGGCGCGGCGCTCGCCGGCCTGGCCGGCTTCGAAGGAGCGAAATGGGCCGGAGGCCGCGGACTCGAAGGCGCCCGGTGGGCAGGTGGCCGCGCCGCCGAGGGGGCCCGGTGGGCCGCACCTCGGGCGAAGCGCGGCTTCAATAGCGCCGTCGAGCGTGGCGAGGAGCTGGTCGATCGGATCCCCGTCGATGCGATGGTCGAACAGGTCCGGGATTACGTCGACACCGCGCGCGACGCGATCAACGATGTCGTGAAGGACGAGCTCAACGATCTGCGGAAAGCGGTTCGCCGGCAGCGCAAGCGGATCGGGATTTAGGCACGGCCCAATGATGCGCGCTTCACCGCGCGCAGTCTCGGCCGGCGCCGTCGCGCTGGCCGTGTTGCTGGCGCTGGTGCTCACGCCGGCTGTCGCCCACGCGTGGACTCCGGGGACGCACATATTCCTCGGAGAGGCGGTCATGCGCTCGCTGACGCTTCTTCCCTCGAGCATCGCCGAGCTGCTCGCGGCGTTTCCATACGACTTTCTCTATGGCTCGATCGCGGCGGACACGAGCATCGCGAAGAAATACGCCGCCGCGGGGCGGCATTGTCACTCTTGGAACGTCGGCTTTGAAATCCACGACAACGCTGAATCCGACGCCTTGCGGGCGTTCGGACTCGGATATCTCGCGCATCTCGCTGCAGACTCCGTCGCGCACAACTACTTCGTTCCGCACCAGCTCACGATTACATCGTCGACCGCCGCGCTCGGGCACAGCTACTGGGAGAGTCGCTTCGATACTCACATCGGCGAGCGTTTCAGCCGCACCGCGAAGCAGCTGATACTCCGCGACCACTCGCACTCCGACGAGCATCTCGATCGCATCCTCAGCCCGACGATCTTCAGCACATCTACCAACCGGCGGATCTTCAGAGGAATGGTCTATGTCGCTGACACCGAGTCGTGGCAGCGGATCTTTCATCTGGTGGAGGAGAAGAGCCGCTGGGACCTGAGCGAGCAGGAGGTCGAGACG
Source organism: Gemmatimonadales bacterium (assembly GCA_038210945.1). Taxonomy (GTDB): domain Bacteria; phylum Gemmatimonadota; class Gemmatimonadetes; order Gemmatimonadales; family Gemmatimonadaceae; genus UBA4720. The sequence continues at coordinate 14,702 of JBBQWD010000003.1, read as the reverse complement.
TACATGGCGCGCGCGTTCGACTACATCGTGGATTTGCTCACGCGGCTTGACCTCGCCGAGCCTTACCAGCTCGACCCCGCCGGTACGATCCCTTTGCGGGAAGCCAAGAAAGTCCGTCGCGCGGCGCTGCGGCGCGGAGGCGAAGAACACGTGCACGAACAGGCGCAGCAGCACTTCGGAATGCCACGGTCACCGCTCCGATACGCCGTGAAGCTGCCTGAGCCTCTCTATCCGCCGCGCGCCGACAACAACTGATTCACGCGCTTGGGATCGGCGCGGCCTTTCGACTTCTTCATCACGAAGCCGACCAGCACTCCCTGAAGCTTCTTCTCACCCGCCAGATATCTGTTCGCTTCTTCCGGATGCTCCGCCAGGACTTCGTCCACCCAGGTGGCGATCGCGGCTTCGTCGCCAACCTGCAACAGGCCTTCGTCGGCCGCTATCTGCGCGGGCTGCTTTCCCGTCTCGACCATGCGCGCGAAAACCTGCTTGGCGGCAGTGTGACTGATGGTTCCGTCGCGCACGAGGTTCTGCAGCTGCGCGAGGTCAGCGGGCCGCACCTTGAAGCCACTTATCTGCTCTCCCGAAGCGCGCAACGCCGCCATGACTTCGCCCATCACCCAGTTGTAGGCGCCCTTGCCGTCTTTTGATGCGCGGGCAACCGCCTCGAAGTACTCGGACAGCGCGGGCGACGCGGTGAGCTGCTCGACCTCAGTTGGTGAGATGCCATACTCCTGAACGAGACGCGTCTTCCTCGCGTCCGGCAGCTCGGGGAGCTCCTTGCGCGTGTGGTCGATCCACTTGGCTTCCAGCATTAAAGGACGCAGATCCGGCTCCGGGAAGTAACGGTAGTCGTGACTTCCTTCCTTCGTTCGACTCGGGCGCACAGTCTCGCGAGCGCCATCCCAGAGTAGAGTCTGTTGCTCGACCTTTCCGCCGGCGTCGAGCAGTGCGCATTGACGTGCGAATTCCGCTTCCAGCGCCTTCTCGACCGCAGAGAAGGAGTTCATGTTCTTCACCTCCGTCTTCGTTCCGAGCTTGACCTGACCTGCTGGCCGCACGCTGATATTGGCGTCTACACGCAGACTTCCCTCCTCCATGCTGACGTCACTCACGTCGAGGTACTGGAGAATCTGTTTCAGCGTGCGCAGATAAGCGCCGGCAGCGGCGGCGCTACGAATCTCCGGCTCGCTCACAATCTCGATCAGCGGCACGCCTGAGCGATTGAGGTCGATTGCCGTCGCACCCGGATAACGGTCGTGAATCGATTTGCCGGCGTCCTCCTCCATGTGGAGACGCGTTATCCCAATCTGGATGTCGGATCCTCCGCCACTCTTGCCGATGACGACAGCTCCCCCGGTGGCAAGCGGTTGATCGAACTGCGAGATCTGGTAACCCTTCGGCAGATCGGGATAGAAGTAATTCTTGCGCGCGAACACAGAAACGGGATTTACGGCGCAGCCGAGCCCGAGCGCCGCGCGCGTTGCGAGCTCGACCGCGTGCTCGTTCAGCACCGGCAGTGCACCCGGCAACGCAAGACAGACGGGACACGTGTTGACGTTGGGGGGCGCGCCAAAATCGGTCGAGCACCCGCAAAAAGCCTTCGTGCGAGTCTTCAACTGGACGTGCACCTCGAGGCCGACGACCATCTCGTAGCGCTTCTCGCTCACTCGTGCGCTCCCCGACCCAGGCTTGCCTCGAGAGCGTATGCGACCCGGAACATGGTGTACTCGTCGAAGTGCGCGGTGATGATCTGTCCACCCACAGGAAGCCTTCGCATCCGGCCGATCGGAACAGAAATGGCCGGCACTCCCGCTAGATTCGCCGTGACCGTGAAGATGTCGTTCAGGTACATCTCGTACGGATCGCTGATAGCGCCAACTGGGAATGCGGGAGTCGGCGTCGTCGGTGTAAAGATCGCGTTCACGCCGCTCGCAAAAACGGAGCGGAAGTCGTCGGTGATGAGCGTGCGCACGGCCTGCGCCTTCTTGTAGTAGGCGTCGTAGTAGCCGGCGGACAACACGTAGGTGCCGAGAAGAATTCTGCGCGTGACTTCACGTCCGAATCCAGCCGAGCGTGTCGCCTCGTACATCGCCTTGAGTCCCTTGCCGGGATCTACGCGCAGCCCATAACGCACTCCATCGAAGCGCGCGAGGTTCGACGAGGCTTCAGCCGGAGCGAGGATGTAGTAGACCGGGATCGCCAGCGGTGTTCGCGGCAGAGAGATGTCGCGTATCGTCGCACCCATCGAGCGAAAACCTTCCAGTGCGCGCTCGCACAGTTCTCTGATGTTCGCGTCGAGCGAGTCGGGGAAATACTCTTTCGGCTTTCCAATTACCACGCCTTCCAGAGTCGTGGGACTGGGCGGCGGAGGAAGCGGCACTGGGCTTCGTCCGATCCGAATCGCTTCCGTCTCGGGATCGCGCGCATCCGGAGCCGGCTTGCCGAGAGCAGACAGTCGGTAAATGGGAACGTCCGCATCCGAGCTGGTCGAATCCATTTTGTCGAAGCCCGCGATCGCTTCGAGCGCGAGCGCAGCGTCGTCCACGGTGCGTCCAATGACGCCGATCTGGTCGAGCGACGACGCGAACGCCACGAGTCCGTACCTGCTCACTCTACCATAGGTCGGCTTCACGCCGACAACGCCGCAAAACGCGGCCGGCTGCCGGACGGATCCGCCCGTCTCCGAGCCGAGCGCTATAGGGGTTATACCAGCTGCAACGGCGGCGGCAGAACCGCCGGACGATCCTCCCGCTACGCACCGCACGTCGTACGGGTTTCGTGTCGGGCCGTAGGCACTGTTCTCCGTGGACGATCCCATCGCGAACTCATCCATGTTCGTCTTCGCGACGATCAACGCGCCGTTGGCGCGCAGCCTCGTCACGGCCGTAGCCTCGAACGGGCTGACGTAGCCCTCCAGAATTCTGGAGGCACAGGTTGTAGGAAGTCCGAGGGAAGCGATGTTGTCCTTGATCGCTACGGGTACCCCCGCCAATACTCCAAGGTCGACGACGCTGTTCACCCGCCCCCGCATCTCTTCGGCTTCCCGGATGCTCGCTTTCTCGTCCGAGTAGAGGACGATGTTGAGCTGGTCGCGACCGGCGCCGATTTCTCCCGCGCGCTGGAAGGAGGCGCGGATCACGTCAGCTGGGGAGGTTTTGCCGGCGCGAACATTCGACGCGATCGCAGCCGCGCCGAGGGTGGTGAAGTTTGCGACGCTCAAGCGCCGCTCTCGCTGGGATCCTCGTGCGTTGCCAAACGCGGCACGATGAAGAAGCCATCACGCATGGATGGCGCGAACGACTCGAGCGTTCCCGTCATCAACGGAGAGACGCCGACATCCGGCCGAAGCGGGGTTCCGCCAGAGCCGACCCCAGCCGTCAGGGGCACGCTGGCGGTGTCCACCTGCGACAACACATCCATGTGGCCGAGAATCGCGCTCAGCTCCTTCGTCAGCTCGTCGACCCGCGCCGCGTCAACGCCGAGCCGCGCGAGCTCGGCGATGTGAAGCACGTCATCGCGTGTAACAGCCATTATTCCTGACCGCGCTCTAGAGTGGTATACGCAAGCTTGATGGTTTTCCGGCCTACCGCTTCGTCGTCAAAATCGATGACAGCTTTTACCTCGCGTCCGACTCCGGACAGCTCGGCGATCGAGCCGTCTCCAAACAGCTTGTGCTTGACGCGCTCGCCTTTTACGTAGCGAGGCTCGTCCTGAGAAAGCTCCGCCTCGCTGATCGCCACCTTGCGCCAGGAAGGAACGTCGTGGGTACGGCGAGCCGGATAAGCTCCGCTGTTGAATCCGCTGCTGAAGCCGCTTCGAGACGACGCGTTTCCGCGCCCCATCGTGCTCACGCGCAGCGTCTTCTTTTCTTCCACGTTGGCGCTTTCGATCTCGCGCAGGAATCTCGACTTGATCGATGGAAGCAGCTCTCCGTTGCGGCGGCGCATCTCGGTGAACGAGAGATAAAGCTTCTCCTCAGCGCGGGTGATGCCGACGTAGAACAGCCGGCGCTCCTCTTCCAGCTTCGGCGGATCGTCGAACGATTGCGACAGGGGAAACAGGCCGTCCTCCAGACCGGTGAGAAACACAACCGGGTACTCGAGGCCCTTCGCGTTGTGGAGCGTCATCAACGTGACCGCGTCGGCGGACGGGTCGATCGCATCAGCGCCGGCGACGAGCATGGCACGCTGAAGGAAATGATCGAGCGGCGTGAGCCCGACCTCTCCGCCATCGTCGATCACAGTTTCCGCGGCACCGTTGATCAGGGCGCTGATGTTCTCGACACGGTCACGAGCGGACTCAGGGCCTTCGGCCTGAAGGTATTCAACGTATCTGATCTCGCCGATCAGATCCTGAATCAGCACGTCGACGCTCATGTCCTTCGCGCGCTCGCGGAGTGAATTGATGATGCCGACGAAATCAGCGAGTGCTTTTCGGGCGGCCGGACGGAGTGATTCCTGAAGATCCTCGCGCGCCGCAGCCTCGAACAGTGGGACACCCATTTCACGGGCCCGTGCCGCAAGCGCGTCGACCGTAGTATCTCCGACACCGCGCTTCGGAACTGAGATCGCCCGGTGGAACGCTTCCGCGTCGGATGGATTCGCGATCAGCTTGAGGTACGCCATCAGGTCACGAATCTCGCGCCGGTCATAGAAGCGCACCGATCCGACGAGGCGATACGGAATGGCGTCGCGCCTCAACGCGTCCTCCAGCGCCCGACTCTGCGCGTTGGTGCGGTACAGCACGGCGAATTCGCTGAGCGCTCGATTCCCCTGGTTTCGCCGCGCCTTGATCTCCTCCAGAACCCAATCCGCCTCGTCGCGCTCGTCCAGCGCGGCGACTACCGTAACCGGCTCTCCAGATGGGCGAGTGGCGCGGAGCGTCTTTCCTTTGCGTCCGACGTTCTGCGTTATCGCGGCGTTCGCCACGTGCAGGATGTCGGGGGTCGACCGGTAGTTCTCCTCGAGCCGCACGAGCTTGGCCGAGGCAAACTCCTTCTCGAAGTCCAGAATGTTCCGGATGTCGGCGCCGCGCCAGCCGTAAATCGACTGATCGTCGTCACCGACTACGACGACGTTGCCGTGCGCGCTTCCGAGCATCTTGACGAATTGGAATTGCGCGCGGTTGGTGTCCTGGTACTCATCCACAAGGATGAACTGGAACCGGTCGCGATACCGGGCGAGCGTCGTCTCGTCCTTGCGGAAGATCTCCACCGGCAGAACGAGCAGGTCATCGAACGTCACGGCGTTCGCGGCGCGGAGAGCGGCCTCCATCTGCTTGTAAACCTTGGCGGCTGAGCGGGAGACGGGATCCATCGCCAGCGACTCGTACTCTGCTGGAGGCACGAGAGCATTCTTGGCATCCGAGATCAGCGAAGCAATGACCTTTGGACTCCACTGTTTTGGAGATATGCCTTCCCGCTCCATGATGCGCTTCACCATGCCGAGCGAGTCGTCCTCGTCATAGATCGTAAAGCTCGAGGTTCTGCCAACGTGCCTCGCGGAGCTGCGCAGGATACGCGCGCCAATGGCGTGGAACGTTCCGCTCCACATGCCTTTCGGCTCTTCGCCGAGCAGGCGCGCGATTCTCTCCCTCATCTCACCCGCCGCCTTGTTCGTGAACGTGACGGCGAGAATCCGCGTCGGGTCGACACCGTGGTGCTCGATGAGCCGCGCAATCCGTGTAGTGAGCACGCGAGTCTTTCCGGAGCCCGCTCCGGCGAGCACGAGCATCGGACCTTCGAAGTGCAGCACCGCCTCACGCTGCGCGGGGTTCAGGCCGGTGAGCGGCTCGGCGAGCTCGGCGGTGACGGTGTTCGTTGAGTCAGACATCATCTCAATTTAACGCGATCAGCCGAGTACCATGTCGAACGTCGCGCCGTGCTCGGACGGCACGAGCACCAGATCGCCACCGTGGTTGTCGCGGACGATTCTGCGGGCGAGCGAGAGGCCAATGCCCCACCCCTTCTCCTTCGTCGAGAATCCCGGATCGAAGATCTGGTTCCGGATTTCGCGCGGGACACCTGGACCGTCGTCGGACACGCGTACTCGCACGCGGCCTTCCGGTAGCGGCTCTGCCGAGATCTCGACTCGTCCGTCCCTTCCAGCCAGGGCGTCGATGGCGTTTTTGGCCAGAGACTCCAATGCCCACTCGAGGAGCACGGCGTCGCCTTGAATCACGAGGTCTCCCTGGTGGGATGACGTTACGGTCACCCGCTGAGCGAGGGTTGGGACCCTGGCTCTGAAGTAGGCGGCGACGCGATCGACCAGACCGGCAAGATCTACGGACTCCTGCCGTGGCGGGCGTCCGATGCGCTCGAATCGGTGCGCTACGCGCTTGAGGCGCTCGAGGTCGGCCTCCATGTGATCCAGCGCGGCGGCCGTCATCGCATCCGGCTCGGATTCCTGGAGCAGCTCGATCCAGCCGCCGATGCTCGAAAGGGGGGTGCCGAGCTGATGCGCGGACTCACGGGCCATTCCGGCCCAGATTTGCTCGCGGTCGGCGCGGCCGCGCGTTCGCAACGCATACGCTCCGGCGAGCAGAACCATTCCGATCAATATCGACTGCAGCACCGGAATAAGGATCAGTCCGCGCACGAGCGGTGTGTTGCCGTAATGAACGGCGCCGACGCCAGGCTCTACTATCGGGGCATTCTGCCGGTCCAGCTCGATCACGTAGTCACGCGTCTCCTTCGCACTCACGGATGCCGTGAACGGCAAGTTGGCGATATCCGTCGGCTTACCTTGTTCATCGGTGAGGATCATCGGAACGCCCGACTCGCGAATGGATCGCGAGAGATCCAGCAGCGCAGCGTTGGCCGCGTCGGGATTCGGATCCGTCAGCCCATTGTAGACGCGGGCGTACATCAGACCGACGCGGGACGCTTCACGACGCAGCTCCCTGACGACTCCTCGCGTATAGATCACATACCACGTGAGAAGCGCGAGCACGCCGATCGTGATCAGCGTTACCGGAGCGAGCCGGCGCATTGCCTAAGCGAGGCGCTCAGCGCCGAGATACGTGCGGAGTGCGGCGGGTACGAGCACGCTGCCGTCCTGTTGCTGGTGGTGCTCCAGAATGGAGGCGATGATGCGGGGAAACGCCAGCCCCGATCCATTGAGAGTGTGGACGAAGCGAGGCTTTCCACCCGCGGTGGGTTTGTACCGGATGTTGGCGCGGCGTGCCTGGAAGTCGGTGAAGTTGCTGCACGATGAGACCTCGAGCCACTTCCCCACTCCCGGCGCGTAAACCTCGAGATCATAGGTGTGGGCGCTCGCGAATCCAGTATCACCGGACGCAAGCCGGACCACTCGATACGGAAGCTCCAGAAGCTTGAGTATGTTTTCCGCGTGATTCGTAAGGAGCTCGTGCTGCTGCGCCGAAGTCTCGGGAGTCACGTATCGAACGATCTCCACCTTGTCGAATTCGTGGACGCGGAGGAGTCCCCGTGTGTCCTTGCCTGCGGCACCGGCTTCGCGTCTGAAGCACGGTGAGTACGCGGCAAATCCCTTCGGCAGCTCTGACTCGGGGATGATCTCATCGCGATAAAGATTCGTGAGCGGTACCTCGGCGGTCGGAATGAGGAACGCGTCTTCGCCCTTGAGGGCGTACATGTCGTCCTCGAACTTGGGCAGCTGCGCGGTGCCAGTCATGCTGGCCCGGTTGACGACAACCGGGACCCACGTCTCTTCATACCCATGCTGTCGGGTGTGGACGTCGAGCATCAGGTTCATCAGGGCGCGCACGAGGTGGGCGCCGGTTCCGCGAAAAACGATGAAGCCCGAGCCGCTGATCTTTGCTCCGCGCTCGAAGTCGATCAATCCGAGGGTGGTGCCCACTTCCCAATGCGGCTTGACCGTCGCGCCCTCGCGCGTGGATCCCCAGCTCCTTACGACGGCGTTGTTTTCTTCCCCCCCCGCCGGAACCTCTTCGAGCGTGATGTTTGGAATCTCGAGCAGGATCGACGAAAGCTGGCTCTCGCTCTCCGCAAGCTCGCTGTCCAGTCTGGCGATCTCTTCGCCAAGCGCTCGCGACTGCTGCTGAAGATCATCGGCGGGCTCGCCGGCGCGCTTGCGCTGGCCGACCTGCTGCGTAACTGCGTTGCGCGCAGCCTTGCGCTCCTCGACGGCCTGGATCGTCTCCCGCCGGGTTAGGTCAAGGGCGAGTGCACGATCGAGGGTTGGTGAGAGTGCGTCAAGGTTTCCGCGCCGGCGCAAACCGGCGCGAAGTGCGTCGATGTTCTCACGCACCACCCTCAGGTCGTGCACGCGTCAGCTCGCTGGTACGCCGGACACGAACGACCGAAAGCCGCAATTCGGATCGACTCCCATTCGTAGGTAAAGAGTCCTGGTTGCGACGTTGACGCTGTCGACCGTGATCTTCGCGTAGATATACGGCGTCAGGGCGAACTGACAAATGTCTTGTGAGCCGTTGTGCGCCGACTGAATCACGACTGTCTCGCCGGGTGCCACGACCACTGAGGCGTCAGTCCCGTACCCGCTGATCGGAGCTTCCAGCACAGACTCGAAGGCGCCGGCTACTTTCAGAAGCCCCACCGGCCGCGGACCGGCGAGGGAGTTCACGACAAGCTTTGGTGGATAAACGACCGCGCTGCCGGAAGCATTCACGTCCAGCGCAATGTCGAAGAGCGCGAAACCGTCAACCGGGACGGCTGCCGCGGCGAGGATCGAGATGCCGCTGGGATACGACGGAGGTGTCCCCGACAGCGCGAAGACAGAGAGTGTGTCGGTGGTTGTCAGGTTCGTTGCCCGGAGACTTGTAGGGTCCCCACAGGCATTGAGTACGACCGCGACAGACATCGCAGTGAGGATGGCGAGACTAGCTTTCATGCAGATTATAGACAGAAGAGAGAGCGGAGGGGTTGCTTCACGATAATACCCCGTAACTTATGACAGTTCAAGCAATTGCCGCGCTTGACTTCACTCTTTGGGGTTCCTAGCTTCGCAACTTCTTCCCCCATCAATGCCCACCATCAGAGATTTCACGAGCGCGTTGCGCCAACGTCCGGGAGTTGATGCCGTTCTCGTGCTGGGAAAAGACGGACTTCTCATAGAAGGTTTTGCCGCGCCGGGACTGAACACCGAGGACCTGGCGGCACGCGTTCCGGCTCTCGTTTCCGAGGCGGAAAGCCTCGGCAAAGCGACCCTTCACGGCCCGCTCAACACCGCAATCCTCGAGCACCAGAAAGGTTATGCGATCGTCGCTGCATTGGCCGATGAGACTCTCCTGCTGGTATTGCTGCGCCAATCCGCCGATCTCGGTGGATTGCTCTTCGACGTACGCCGCTACCGCGGCAACATCGCCGCTCTGATCTGATCATGACGGAATCCGGTTCCCGCCTCAGCCACATTCTCGTCGCCGACGATGAGCCCCATATTGGCCGCATCATAAAGATGAAGCTCGAGCAGGGGCCGTTTCGGGTGACGCTCGCCTACGACGGCCAGGAGGCGCTCGACATAGTCAACAACGGAGAGCAGATCGACCTCGTGCTCCTCGATCTGATGATGCCCAAGTTGAGCGGGCTCGATGTTCTCAAACGAATCCGCGAGCAGGAGAAGTTCAAATCCTTGCCGTGCATCATTCTCACCGCCGGTGGTGAAGCGAAGCACGAGCGTGACGCGCTGGAGCTGGGTGCCACCCAGTTTCTCACCAAGCCGTTCAGCCCCAAAAAACTCTACGCGCTCGTCGCGCGTCTCACCGGAGCGCCTGACGAAGCGGGAACAATCGCCGAGTGAGCCGCTGGGCGGTCGTTCTCGCCGGCGGAGTCGGCTCACGATTCTGGCCGCTCAGCACGCCTGAGCGTCCTAAACAGCTGCTACCGCTGGTAACGGAGAAACCGCTTCTGCACGACACGGTTGATCGCCTCGGCGCGATCGTGGACCCGGCGCACACGCTGATCCTCACGAACGCCAGGTTGACGAAGCCGATTCGCAAGCTTCTTGGGGCGATCCCGCGAGAAAACATTATCGCCGAGCCCCATCCAGCCGGAACCGCCGCGGCGCTGGCGTGGGCAGCGCTGGCAATCAAGGATCGCGATGGCGATGACGCGACGATGATCTGCGTCCATGCCGATTGGGCGATCGACGACGACGCGCGATTCAGGGAAACTCTTCTTCGCGCCGAGGCATTGGCGGTCAAGACGCACTCACTTGTCACGGTGGGAATCGTCCCTACCCGCGCGGACCCAGGGTTCGGCTACATCCAGCCGGAGAGCGAGTCCGGTGACCCATCACGAGTCAAACGGTTCGTCGAAAAACCAGATCGCGTGCGCGCCGACGAAATGCGGAGCAATGGGTATCTCTGGAATTCGGGGATCTTCGTCTGGCGGGTGGGAGATTTTCTGGAGGAGCTCGACCAGCATACGCCCGAGCTAGCCGCGGCGCTCCGTCACGGAAGCAAAGCGGACGCTTCTAAGTTCTTCGGGAGCGTTGTCATGCCGGTGTCGGTGGATGTCGGCGTGCTCGAGCGCAGCGAAAAAGTAATGGTGGTGCCCGGAGACTTCGGCTGGGACGACATCGGGACCTGGGCGGCTCTAAGTCGCGTGCGCAGCAGGGACGAGTTTGGAAACGTGACCAGCGGAGATGCGCATCTGCTCGACTCCGCGGACAACGTTGTTCACGCGGAGTCTGGCCAGGTCGTCCTGTACGGGGTGAATGATCTTGTCGTAGTGACACACAACGGGCTGACTCTTGTGACTACGACCGAGCGGGCCTCGGATTTGAAGAGACTGGTTGAATCGCTCTCGGCCGCCAACTTGGGGGAATCATGAGCGCCATCTACTTCTACGACGACACGCGTGCGCGGCAGTTCGAGCCGTTTGCTCTGACGCGTCCGGGTTCGGAGCTGCGCGCGGGTACCTCGCTCATTCGGAAGCGGTGGGAGCGCGCGACGTCGCTCGAGAGCGCCGGATTCATCAGCTCCAAGCACCTCGCGCACTTCGAGGAGGGCAAAGCGCCTCCTGCTGTCGCTCCGAAATCGGAGATTCCCGCAGGGTCGATCATCGTGAACACGCGGTGCGTCATCCCGCTCGACTTGGCAGTTGATCGATTCGACTTGCTGATGTGCGAAGGCGCAGCCTGTGCCGTGCGCCTCGCCCGGGCTCTGCCCGTCTCGCAATTCGCCGATGGCTCGATCGACCTCGGCGGCATCCAGACAAGCCTCGGCGGACGCAAGATCGCGGGAAGGTGGATCAACGAAGTGTGGGATTTCATCGCCACGCTGCCCGAGCAATTGGCGGAAGACATTCCTCGCCGCGCCAAAACACTCGACGCGACCGCGCTGACGGATGCGACGGTGATCGGCAACGAAAAGGTCTTCATCGAAGAAGGCGCCCAAATCGGACCGCACGTAGTTCTCGATGCGTCCGCGGGACCGATCCTCATACGAAAGGGCACTGTCGTCGCGCCTTTCACGCACCTCATTGGGCCGGTGGCGGTGGGGCGCGACTCTCAGATACTCGGCGACCGCGTCGCCTTGTCCTCGATTGGTGATCACTGCAAGGTTCGCGGCGAGTTCAGCAATTCAATCGTCCTCGGTCACAGCAACAAAGGCCACGCCGGATTTGTTGGCCACTCGTACCTGGGACGCTGGGTCAACCTCGGCGCGCTGACGACGACGAGCAACCTGAAGAACACGTATGGCCCTGTCCAGATCTGGACTCCGACTGGCGTCAGAACCACTGGACAGCAATTTCTGGGAACACTGTTCGGCGATCACGCCAAGACCGGAATCGGAACCATGCTGAGCACCGGCACGGTCATGGGAGCCGGCGCAAATGTCTTCGGAGCGAACACTCCTCCGAAGGTGATACCGCCATTCGCATGGGGAACGGCTGAGCCGTTCGAGACGTACGACGTCGCTAAGTTTCTCGTGGTTGCCGGACGCGCGATGGCCCGGCGACATGTTGAGCTCGGTGACAAGGCGAGCAAGCAGCTGACTGAAGCGCACAAGAGGCGTTGGAGCACCTGATGAAATTGTGGGTTCTTGGGAGTGGAAGTAGCGGCAACGCAGTCCTCATTGAGACGGCGCGCTCGCGGATACTCATCGATGCCGGCTTCGCGCCGCGTGTTCTCAAGCGCAGGCTCGCCGTCGCTGGTGTTGCACCAGAATCGATCGAGGCCGTCGTCGTGACCCACGAACACTCGGATCATGTGAAGGGAGTCGCCGCCGCCGCGCGCAAGTGGGGCTGGACCATCGTCTCGACCGCCGGAACAAGGATGATGTGCCCGGACTGGGCGGGGCTCGCGACAATTCTCACACCGCGGAAGAGCACCGTAGTCGTCGGCGACTTTTATCTGGAGACGGTTCCGGTGTCTCACGACGCCAACGAGCCGATTGGCGTGATAGTGACGTCGCTTGGTGAAGGCGTCAGGGCGGGAATCATCTACGACCTCGGCCACGTCACGGAAAACGTCTCGAAGGCGCTCGACAAACTGGACATGCTCGTGCTCGAGGCGAACCATGACGAGGGGATGTTGCGAGCCGGTCCGTACCCGCCATCGCTACAGAGGCGCATCGGCGGCAACTTCGGGCATCTGAGCAATCGCGTTGCGGCGCAAACCGCGAGTCAGAGCATCCATGTGGGGCTGAACAACATCGTGCTCGCGCATTTGAGCGAGAAGTGCAACAATCCACGCACAGCCCTGAACACGGTCGGCGACGCTCTGCGCAGGGCGCGTTTCAAGGGGCGGCTAACCGCCTCCTCGCAGGACAGAGTTGCGGGCCCTTTTACAGCCGGCACGAGCAGAGGCGTTGCGAGCGCTCCCGTCCAGCTCGCGTTGGGGATCTAGCTCAGGGCTTCCGGCGGTTGTTACCGGCGTAAAGCGCGAATACCAGCGCCGCGCCGAGCAGGATTCCGAGTATCCAAACCAGGTTCATGGTGTCGCTCGCCTCACCGCCCCTCGACGTCGCGCTCGCCCGGGACCTTCCGCTCTGCCCTGCCCTCGCCCGGATGCGCTTGCGCCTCGTGGAAGCGTTCTCCCTTTAGCCGGATCGCGGCGACGAATTTTTCGTACTCGGTGTCAGACAGCTCGTCGGCGATTGCGGGCACCAGACCTTTGACCAGCGTGATCCGCTCCGCGAGAGTCAGTTCGTTCACCGCGGTGACGAGCTTGCGCAGCCTCGGATGATTCATCCACTCGGTTTCTTTGCTGGTGGTCATCTCATTCTCCGAACGCTACAGGGCAGGTGTGAAGCCGCGTCGCACGCATGTCTCCTGAAATCTACCGCTAATTCCCTCGCAAGCGCGTACGCCGAACCTCGGACCAGCGTGCGAGCACGGCGGTGAGTGCCCGTTCGAGATCAGCTGCGGCCGCCACGACCTGAGTCGTCGGCTCGGCATCGGCCCCTTCGACGTTGGCGAGAATTCCCGCGAGCTCCTCGTTGAGCCTCACGAGGTTCTCGGCCGTGCTCCCTCGCACTCCACTCTCTATGCCGACGAGGAGACTGTCGAGGGCCGCCAGAGAATCGGCGATCTCCCCGGCCTTGGCGCCTTCGCGCTGCGCGCGGAGCCGGGTGCGCCGCGCCCGTACCTGGCTAAGCGCCTCAAAATCGCGACTGATCGCATCGTTCATGCGGACACCGATGTCGTGCTGGAGCTTGAGCCCAGCGGCGGATATCTGTACGCGCGGATCCATTTTCACGGTGAGCGGTTGGGTGTACGTGCGTCCGCTCGCGGTAAGTCTGACTGTATAGACGCCAGGCAAGACGGCGGGCCCGAGCGGATGGCGCGGGGTATCGCCGTAGATTGCGGAGATCGGATACTCGTGGCCGAGGACTTTGGGCGGCGCGTAGTGGAGATCCCAAACGAAGCGATGTGTGCCGGCATCGGTTGATACACGCTGCGGTGGGCGGATCCAATAAGTAGGAACGTTGAGATCGGGCTCAACCGCTTCGATTGAATCAGCGCTCGAGAAGGTGCGCAAGACTCGCCCCGCTCCATCGACGATCTCGAGCACGACCGGCGACGTTGCGGCCGACGCCAGGTGGTAATGAATGATGGCGCCGTCGGGCGGATTCTTACCAGCAGGCTCCTCGGGGGGCAGCGGAGTGTCGGTCCACTTGTCGCGCCGGAACCGGTAGGTCAGCTTCGGCTTGAACAGGTACGAGGCGCCACTCGTAGTTTTGGAATCGAGCTGACGCAGCGGAGTCATGTCGTCGAGGATCCAGAACGACCGCCCATGTGTTCCGACCACGATGTCGTCGTCGTGGATCACAAGATCACGGATGGAAGTCGCGGGCATGTTGAGACGAAGCGGCTGCCACTGTTCGCCGTCGTTTAGCGAGAAATAGACCGCACGCTCGGTTCCCGCGAACAGCAAACCGCGACGCACCGGATCCTCCCGGACGGAGTTCACGACCTCGTTGTCAGGGATTCCGTTGACGATCTCCTTCCACGTCCGTCCGCCGTCGCGAGTCCGGTAGATGTGTGGATGCAAGTCATCGAGCTTGAAGCGGTTGATCGCGGCGTACGCGGATTCGTCATCGAAGTGCGACGCCTCCATGAGCGAGACCTTGCTCCAGGGGGTGAGCACGCTCGGCGTGACGTTGGTCCACGTCTTTCCACCGTCTCGGGTTAGCTGAATGAATCCGTCGTCCGAGCCTGTCCAGATCGTGTTGACGTTTCGAAACGACGGCGCGACCGTGTAGATCACTCCCCGATTTTTTGCGCGATCGAGATT
>JBBQWD010000002.1:0-31090 GCA_038210945.1 Gemmatimonadales bacterium | reverse complement strand
TCCGCCCCTTCCCGCGGCCGGTCGCTGCGCGTTTGGATCGCTCGAGAATGTCTGAACGACCGCACCATTTGCATCTACTATTTCGATCGTCACCGGCGTGGTCGCGGATTTTTTGAGGTAATAGTCGATGATCGCGCCGTTTGGTGGATTCTCCGCCTGCGGCTCATCCTTCTGGAGCGGGGTACCATTGTCGCTGCCTTCGATGAAGTTGATCGTGTCGGACGGCTTGAAGAGGTACGCCTCGCCCGATGTAACCGCATCACTGAGCTGCCGTAGCGGAGCAATATCATCGATGATCCAGAATCCGCGTCCATGCGTCGCCACTATGAGATCGTTCCCGTAGATCTCGAAGTCGCGCATCGATGTCACAGGCATGTTGAGCTGGAGCGACTGCCAGTTGTCGCCGTCATCGAGCGAGATGTGCACCCCGCGCTCTGTACCGGCGAGCAGAAGTCCGCGGCGTTGCGGGTCCTCCTTTACGGTATGTACGTACACCCCCTTCAGCAGGCCATTAGTGATCTTCTGCCAGGTTCTGCCCATGTCACGCGTGCGATAGATGTATGGGTCGAAATCCTGGAGCTGATGGCGGTCAACGCTCGCGTACGCGGTGCTCGCATCAAAGTGCGACGCCTCCATCATCGTGACTCTGCTCCACGGCGTGACCGCACTCGGCGTCACGTTCTGCCAGCTCTTGCCGTCGTCGGGCGTGAGGTGGATGTAGCCATCGTCAGTGCCGATCCATAACAACGGCGCCCGCAATGGCGATGGCGCAATGGTGTAGATCACCCCGAGCTTGCCATTCCGATCCGTGGCGGCAGCGGCAGCGGCGTCGAGCGTTTGCGGAATGAAGGGTTCAGCGCGTGTCAGATCAGGACTGATCTTAGTCCAGATCTTCGCCCCGTCAGTTGTCTTGAACAGAAACTGATTTGCGTAATAAAGAGAACGCTGGTCGGCTTTGGAGAATACGAGCGGCTGCGTCCAGTCGCTGCGCGCCGGCTCGGGCGATTTGGGACTCGTCGTGCCTTCGATCGGGATGTTGTCGTCGAGGTTCCAGCGCTGGCCGTCGCCCCCGTACACCACTCCCGGATTCAGCGGATCGCCCGCCGTGTAGCCGCTCTCACCACCCGGCGCAATCGGCTCCCAGTCGTGCATTGATATCTCGGCGAACTTTCCGCGCGAGCGAACCGCGATCGCACCCGAATCCTGCTGCGCGCCGGTTACCCAATACGGAAAGCGATAATCAACCGAGAGGTGATAGATCTGCGCCGTCGGCTGGTTGAGCCACGAAGTCCAAGTCACCTCTCTCGGATTGTCTGCGCGCGCGTTGCGCGTGATGACCGCGCCCTGATCGCTCGCCACGATCATCGTATTCGTGTCATCGGGATTGATCCACGCCTGATGATAGTCGTCACCGCCCGGCGATCCGCGGAGCACGACCCACGTCTTCCCACCGTCCGTGGTTCTATTGACTGCGACATTCGGCACGTAAACGGTCTCCGGATCCTTCGGATCGACGGCGATCTTCTCGAAGTACCAGCCGCGACCCCACAGCGCTGGATCGTTGGAGAGTCGAGTCCAAGTCGCGCCGCGGTCATCGGAGCGGAAGAACCCACCTTGTCCCGCCGGCGGACTGGAAGGCCGAGCACCAGCCGGTGCCGGTTGCGGCACGGGCGTTCCCAGCGGAGGCTCGACTTGCGGAGGCGCTTCGGGGACGAGACAGTCGATGACAGCGTAGATGCGATTCGGATTGCTCGGCGCGATCGCGATCCCCGTCCTCCCGATTCCGTGCTTTGGCAATCCGTTGGTGAGCCGAGCCCACGTCGTTCCGCCATCGCTCGACTTGAAGATTCCGCCGCCCGGACCATTAGTGGGCGCGTAGGTGAACCACGGTGGGCGGCGTGTGTTCCAGAGTCCGGCGTAAACGACGCTCGAATTGGAAGGATCGATCACGACTTCGACGGCGCCGACGTTGTCGTCGCCGAGGACCTTCTGCCAGCTGCGTCCACCATCTCTGGAGCGGAATATTCCACGCTCCTTGTTCGCGGCGTAGAGTTTTCCGATCGCCGCGACGAACAGGTTGTCAGAATTCCTTGGATCGATGGCGATCTTGCCGATGTGGTGGGTCTCGTCGAGTCCGAGATGCGTCCACGATTTTCCGGCGTCGGTGGATTTGTAGATACCGTTCCCGTAGCCGACAGAGTCACGTAGCGTGGATTCGCCGCTGCCTACGTAAACTGTGTTCGGCTGCGACGAAGCAATCGCGATTGCGCCGATCGATGCCGTCGGCTGTCCGTCGAAGATAGGGGTCCATACTCGCCCGCCGTCGATCGTTTTCCAGACACCGCCGTTGACGGCGCCGAAATAGAATTCGTTGGGCCGCCCAGGAACGCCCGTCGCGGCGGCAACGCGCCCCCCGCGGAATGGGCCGATCATTCTCCATCGAAGCCCGGAGTAGAGATCGGTCGAGACGGGACCACTGAGAACGCCGTGACTCAGCGCCTCGGCTGCGTCGTGCTCCGGGAAAAAAGGCGGAACGAGCTCTTTAAGGCTTGGGGGAAATAAGGACAGCGCGATCCCCGCCTGCCCGGCGCGTACGACGAAGTCGCGTCGTGAGAAGACCGACTTCGCTTGTAAATCGTCCCCCATCTACTGTCCGGCCTTCCCCGCCCCCTCCCACGCCTGCCTGTTGATCAGCACGATGGGCTGCAGCTTCTTCGTGCCAAGCTCCGTGTTGAGCGCGGCAAGATCCCTTGCCGACCATGCGTCGAACGCCGTCACCACATCCGCCAGCTCTCTAGCGATCGCGTCGGTTCGGTCGACCTGCATCTGCGAAGGCCGGCCTTCATAGAAAATTATTGCGCCGTAAAGATCGGTGAGATTCTCACGCAGGCGCTCCTCTCCCGTGATCATGCCGCCTTCCTTGGTCGCGACGATTTTCCTGCGCAGAGCATCCACGTTCGATGATGCATCGCGAAGACGCTGCGCGAACGCATCGCCCGCCGGCAGGCCTGTCGCCCTGGCCTCGAGATCACCGCGCACCGCGTTCATTCTCTCCACCGCAAACGACATGTCACCCAGCAGGGGAACGATCTTTGTCGCGAGCGCGAACTGCGCCTGACGATCGGCCGCGGTGTGAGTCGCGCGCGGATCCGGGGCGACGCTCAGCGGCATCGTGTAAACCTGATTGTCCTTCGTCATCCTCACTGTATACGTGCCGGGCAGAACGCGCGGGCCGTACGCGGCGCCGAACGCGGCGCTCGCAGCCGGCGGAACCCGTGGCGGCTTCTGGCGCATCGACCACGTCACCCTGCTCAAGCCACGCCTCTTCGTGCTCGGTATCGTGCCGACGACTTTACCGCTCGCGTCGAGCACTTCCATTTTCATGTCGCCGAAGATGTGGCGCTTCTTGAGATAGTAGGTAATCACCGCCGCATCGGGCGGATTCGATCCGACGAAGACGGCGTCGCCGTTCGCCCACCCGCCGCCGGCAGGAACTTTCTGCACCGTCGGTCTGGCGCGCACGAACACGACCTCGTTCGCGAGCGTCGACGGCGTGAGCGCGCGCAGCGGCGTGATATCGTCGATGATCCAGATTCCACGACCGTGCGTCGCGATCACCAGATCGTTGTCGCGCGGGTGAATCGCCAGGTCGCGCACCGCCACTGAAGGCAAGTAGCCGCCCTTGTAGCGTGAGAATCGCGCTCCGCCGTCGAGTGAGACATAGAGACCGAACTCGGTGCCGAGAAAAAGAAGACTCGGATTGACGAGATCTTCTTTTACTACGTGCGCATAGCCGCGCACGGGACTCCCGGCCGCTATGAGAGACGTCCAGGTCTTTCCATAGTCCGCCGACTTGTAGGCGTACGGGCGCATGTCGCCGAAGGTGTGGAGATCGAACGTCGCGTAGACGGTGCCCGCGTCGAAATTGCTGGCGTCCACGTACGACACCCAAGCCGATTTCGGCAAGCCGGCGATGTTGCCGACGACGTTGGTCCAGCTTTTCCCGCCGTCGCGCGTGACCTGAAGATTGCCATCGTCCGTGCCCGCCCAGATCACGTTTGGATTCTTGGGCGACTCGGCGATCGCGTAGATCGTCGTGTGCATTTCCGCCGCGGAGTTGTCGACCGTGACTCCACCCGACTGCTCCTGGAGCTGCTTCGCCGGATCGTTCGTGGTGAGGTCGGGTGAGATACGATCCCAGGTTTGCCCGAAATCCTTCGTGCGGAAGAGATACTGCGAGCCGATGTACACCGTGCCGTTGTGCGTCGGACTCACGTGAATCGGCGCGTTCCAGTTGAAGCGGAGCCTGCCTTCCTTGTAACGAGGCAGCGGTTTGATCGGCCGGCTCTCGTGTGTCGTTCTGTTGATGCGGCTGATCTCTCCGCCTTGGTATTCGGCGTAGATGTACTGCCGGTCGGTTGGATCGACGAACATCCAGAATCCGTCGCCGCCGTACATGTTCTCCCAGCGGTTGTTGGTGATGCCTCCGGGATACTCGGAGTCGCCGACCCATGAGCTGTTGTCCTGGAGTCCGCCGTAGACGTGATACGGCCGGTCGTTGTCGAGACTCACGTGATAGAACTGAGAGACGGGAAGATTGTCGCCCTTCCACCATTTATTTCCGGCGTCGAACGAGTACCACATGCCGCCGTCGTCGCCGGTGATGAGATGATCGGTGTTGGATGGATCGATCCAGACGTCGTGGAAGTCCCCGTGCGCTCCGTTGGTGATGCCGCTGAAGCTTTGGCCGCCATCGGAGCTGACGACGAACGGTCCATCGGGCTTGTAGACGCGGTTCTCATTCTTCGGATCGACGATGAGATTGGCGAAGTAGAATGGGCGCCATATCATCGCCTGACTGCGGTCGCGCATCTCCCATGTCTTGCCGCCATCGGCGGAGCGATACAGCGCATTTTTCGGCGGGGCTGCTTCGACGAACGCGTAGACGACGTTCGGATTCGACGGCGCTATCGTCACCGCGATTCTGCCCCACGGCTTCGTTGGAAGTCCCGGCGCTGTCGTCGCGTTGAGATCGCTCCATGTCGCGCCGCCATCCGTGCTTTTGAACAAACCGCTCGCGCTCGCCGCGCTCTCACCTTCGCCGCCGGAGCGGAACGTCCAGCCCTTACGACGAAAGTCCCACATGCCGGCGAAGAGCGTCTTCGGGCTCTTCGGGTCCATAGACATCATCGAACAGCCGGTGGATTGGTTTGATCCTTTGAGGATCTTGGTCCAGGTCTGTCCGCCGTTGGTCGTCTTGTACACGCCGCGGTCTTCGCTGTCGCTCCAGAGCTTGCCGGGCACGCAGGCGTAGACAGTGTTCGGACTGCTCGGATCGATGAGAATTTTCGCGATCCGCTCAGACTCGGGCAGGCCCATGTTGGTCCAGTTGTCGCCGCCGTCCACGGATTTGTAGATACCATTCCCGACTGAAACGCTGTTCCGAGTCCAGGACTCGCCCGTTCCCACCCAAATCACTTTCGGGTTGGTCGGGTCGATGGTGACTGCGCCGATGGATTGCACGGCCTCCTTGTCGAAGACCGGCTTGTAGCTTGTCCCGCCATTGACGGACTTCCAGACGCCCCCACTCGCTGCGCCGACGTAGACGGTAAGGCGATTGCCTTCCGGAACCGCGGCGATCGCCGAGATGCGACCGCTCATCGCGGCGGAGCCGATGTTCCGTGCGCCCAAGCCAGAAATTGTTTCGGAGTCGACTTTCGCGGCGGACGCTGCTTGCGGTGCCTGCGACATCGCAGCTGTAGAGAGAGCCGTGAGCAGCACCCCTGCGCGCAACGCGCAATTCGAGATCGTGTTCATCAGCGTGACCCTCCGCTGGCCGGCGGTTTCGGACGGAAGTAGCGGGTGGAGTCGATCGGAACGTTGAACTCGATCTTGTCGAAGGTGATTTTCTGCGAACCCGAGCCGCCCTTCTGGCGGGTCTCCATCGAGAACGGGAGATACCAGCCACCGACTTGCTTGTAGTCTCCAAGCGTCGTTTCGGTCTCCTGTGGGGTGCCGCGAATGGTTCGCTTAGTGTCGACCTTGATTGGTACGTATGAATCGGTGTCCATATAGTAGGTGCGCGTGTCACCGCTCTTGAGCGTCACACGGAGCTTGTAGACGTCCGTACCTTCGACCTGGTCCGCGCCAGCGTACTCGACCTTGTTGCCCTTCTGCTTGTAGTTGATCAGCGGCTCGTCGAAGTCCGAATCCTCCACGATCGAGCGCAGCTCTTCCTCGCTCAGTGCCTCTGAATCCTTCTTGCCGCCGAAGGGGTCGATCTTCCAGCCGTTCGCGCCGTCGTAGGCGTTGATGCCGGTCATCCCCTGGATCGAGAATTCCTGGCGGACAAAACTCGGGCGCGTGCTCTCCTGCATCACTCCCGCCTCGAATCCATCGTCGCCCGTGAACTTGCCGATGCGTCGCAAGGTTCTGATCGACTGGATCTTGTCGGCGCCTCCGACCGTCTTGACGTAGCGAGCGATGATGTCGTCGGCGGTGGGCGTCTGGGCTTGAGCCGAGGCGCCGCCGATGACTGCCAGGCTGGTGAGAGTGAGTAGAGCTGTGCGCATGGTAAATCCCGTTGAAAAGCCTTCGTGGGAGGGGCAGAAGTAGGCTGGAGATTGTGCACGACAGGTCAAACGGTTGTCAATGATGAGCCGGACTGAGGGTCCGGGTCGTTCCGACACATCTGCCAGACGTAATTATTCGCGCGCCGGTTTCTTTTTCAGAGCCGCGCGCAGCTCCCCGGTCAGCTTCTTGGAGAGGTCGGCTCTCTCGTGGTACGCCGCGGGTGTGTTCTGGAACAGAGCGATTTCCCACTTCCCGCCCTTCCGCGCCGCCACCATCGACTGAACGGCGTTCATCTCGGGGTTGATGTCATCCTTTCCGGGTGGGACCATGCCCACGTTGGCGCGCAGCAGCGTCACTTCACTCGCAATGGTCCGCACGTCGCGCACGATCGTCACGTAGGACGCGGTCTGATGGTGCGAGAAAATCTCGCTGACGTGGCCGCCGATCTCCGTCTGGCCGCTCACCTGGCTGCCATCGAACCCGACGATGCTTCCGTTCGACGCGAAGAGCAGAGCGTAGTCGCGCGCGTTGCGCTTGTTCCACGCCTCGATGAGTCTGTCGTACAGGTCGCGAGTTGCGCTTACCGCGTCAGCGCCTGTCGAATCGCTAGGTGACACTAAACCTCCTCCTGTCTCGAGATCTCATCGAACAGCTGCTCGATCCTTCGGTCCGGCACGAGCCACATCAGGGCCACGAACACGTAGATCGCCTCTGAGAATAACTGATTCACGAACGCCAGCGGAATCGCAATCAGGTAGAGGACCACGGAAATCATTCCCTTGGCGTCGCTGCCCACGGCAGCTTTGAGTTTCGACTGTGGGCCCTGACTCTTGATGATCGTCTGCGACAGTATGTAGTAAGCGACGCCGGCCATCATCAACACCACCCCGTACAAGGCAGTCGGGAGTGGAGCGAAGTGATTCTCGCCCATCCATCCGGTCACGAACGGCAACAGCGACAACCAGAACAGGAGGTGGAGGTTCGCCCACAGGATCCCGCCGGTTATTCGGTCGGTCAGATAGAACATGTGGTGGTGGTTGTTCCAGTATATGGCCAGCACGATAAAGCTGAGCACGTAAGTCAGGAACACGGGGAGGAGAGAGGAGAGTGCCGCCAGGTCGGTCCCGTGCGGCACTCTTAGCTCGAGGACCATGATCGTGATGAGGATCGCGATCACTCCGTCGCTGAAGGCGTTGATCCGCTCGTTGGTCATCCCAATCCCCCCGCTGGCCGTCGCGTAGTCGCGCTTTCAATCTACCTCGACAGCCATCTCTCTTGAATGGTTGCCGTTTCTCGCGTAAATAGGGTCAACGCGACGCGTTGACCCGAGGCGAAGTGCGATGATCAAAACGCTTGGACTGACCCACCTCGCTCTCACTGTAAGCGATCTCGAGAGATCGTTTCAGTTCTATCACGACGTCTTCGGAATGCTCGCCGTCTACCGGGAGAAGAATTTCCTCCAGGCCCAGACGCCAGGCGCGCGCGACATCCTCGTTCTCGAGCAAGGCACGGAAGGGGTCGGACGCTCGGGTGGGATCAAGCATTTTGGGTTTCGCCTCACCGATCCTCGTGACATCGACAGGGCCGCGACCGCGATCGAGCAGGCGGGTGGGACGATCAAACACCGCGGCGAGTTCTGTCCCGGCGAGCCCTACGTCTTCTTCACGGATCCCGACGGTTACGAGGTCGAAGTCTGGTACGAGATCACGTCTGAGAGCGTCCGATAGAACCTCGGGACGTTAATTTTCCGCATCCGAGCACAGGCAACCCCCCGTTCGCGCCAATGAGGGATGTTCCCACGATGCCGAAAGTGATCCGTGTCTTGTTGTCTGTGTTAGTGGTAGTGCTGCCCGTGAGCGCGCCCTCGCAGACCGTCCAGTCGCCGGTTTCGCAGGCCCTTCGTGAGAGTCCCCTCACCTCCGCGCGCGCCTCGCAATTCGCCGATTCCGTGCTCAAGCTCATGACGCTCGAGGAAAAGCTCGGACAGCTCAATCAATTGCCCGGGTACGGAACTCAAACCGGTCCCCGCGCACCGCAGGGAGGAGAGAAGCTCATTCGCGCGGGAGCCGTCGGCTCGTTCCTCGGAGTCTTCGGCGCCGACTACACGCGAGAGCTCCAGCGCATCGCCATCCAGGAGTCACGGCTCAAGATCCCGCTTCTCTTCGCCCTCGACGTGATCCACGGCTTCCGCACGATCTACCCTGTCCCGATCGCCGAGGCCGCGAGCTTCGATCCCATTCGTGCGGAGTTCTCGTCTCGGCAGTCCGCCGTCGAAGCGAGCGCTCACGGCCTCCACTGGACCTTCGCTCCCATGGTCGACATCGCTCGCGACGCACGGTGGGGCCGCATCGTCGAAGGCGCTGGGGAAGATCCATATCTCGGCGGGGTCATGGCAGCAGCGCGAGTCCGCGGCTTCCAGGGTGGCGACGTCGCGCTGCAGTTCGGAGCTGCGGACGTGTTGCTCGCGACGGTGAAACACTTCGCGGCATACGGCGGGGCAGAGGGCGGCCGCGACTACAACTCCGTCGAGCTGTCCGAGCGGACGCTGTGGGAGACGTATCTGCCACCCTACGAAGCGGCCGTCAAAGCAGGAGCCGCAATCGTGATGACTTCCTTCAACGACCTCGGCGGGATTCCAGCGCACATGAGCGAATGGCTGCTGGCTGACGTGCTTCGCGGCCGCTGGGGATTCAAGGGTGTCGTCGTCAGCGACTGGGGCGGCATCGGCGAGATGATGAATCACGGCGTCGCCGCGACGAAAGGAGATGCCGGAATCCTGGCTCTTCGCGCGGGCGTCGACGTCGACATGGCCGATGGCATTTACGCCGACAGCCTCGGCGCGGCCGTTAGAGCGGGCCGGTTGCCGGTAGCCTTCGTTGATTCCTCGGTTCACCGGCTGCTTCGCGTCAAATACGCGCTTGGCTTGTTTCAGGATCCGTATCGCTTCAACGATGTCGCGCGCGAGCGCCGCTTCACGCTCGCGCCAGAGCACCTCGGTGCCGCGCGGGTTGCAGCGCGTGAAGGAATCGTTCTGCTGAAGAATGAGAACAAGACTCTGCCCCTGCGCAAAGATTTTCGTACGATCGCGGTCATAGGACCCCTCGCCGACGATGCTCGATCGGCACTCGGAAACTGGGCGGCGGACGGCCGTCCCTCCGAAGCCATCAGCGCGGTTGCCGGCATTCGTTCAGCTGTCGGACCCGGGACCCGCATCGCGTACACGCGCGGAGCGCCAGTCGATACGGCGGATACCACAGGCTTCGCTCTCGCTCGCGCCGCCGCGTCGGAGGCGGATGCGATCGTCCTGGTTCTCGGCGAGCGTGAAGACATGTCGGCCGAGGCGGAGAGTCGTGCTTCGATCGAGCTGCCCGGATCGCAGGTCGAGCTCGTGCGCACCGTAATTCGTGCGGCCCGCCTCTCGACCGGAGGTCCGGCCAAACCAATCGTGGCGGTGCTGATGAATGGGCGACCACTCGCCATTCCAGAGATCGTAGCCGAGGTGCCCGCGATCCTGGAGAGCTGGTTCCTTGGCAATCAGCACGGAAGCGCGGTCGCGGATGTTCTATTTGGAGACTACAACCCGGGTGGCAAGCTTCCCGCAACTTTTCCGCGCGCGACGGGACAGATTCCGACCTACTACAACCACCGCAACACCGGGCGCCCGCCCGTTGCTACCGAGAAGTACACGTCGAAGTACCTCGACCTGCCGTGGACACCGCTCTTCCCGTTCGGTTACGGCCTCAGCTATACGACTTTCGAATACTCCAATCTGCGCTTGTCCGCGCAAAAGATTGGAGCTCGTGATTCCCTCGAGGTGACCGTCGACGTTCGCAATACCGGCGACCGTGCCGGCGACGAGGTGGTACAGGTGTACGTGCGCGACGATGTCGCGAGCGTCGAGGAGCCGGTGAGAGCGCTCAAGGCATTTCGCCGCGTCACGGTGGCTCCCGGTGAGATGCGGAGCGTCGCGTTCAAGCTCGGGCCCGACTCGTTCGCGTTGTACGACCAGCAGATGCGGCGTGTGGTCGAGCCGGGAACCTTCACGGTTTACGCCGGCACAGACTCAAACGCCGCGCTCAGCGCGCGATTCGAATTCATCGGAGACACGCTCGTACTGGCTCCGCCGACGCCTCGCTTTAGATGACCAGCTAAGAAGACCAGTTCGTCCCCCGATCGCTCCTCTCCCAACTTTCTTCTCTAAACGATGAAATTGCGCGCCCATGTTTCTTCGGCAGCTCTGCTCTTCGTCGCAATCGTATTCCCCGCTGCCGCCCAGCAGCAGGAAACCCGCCGCGGAATAACCGCCGAGGATTATTACTCGTACAGGTTCGTGGCTGACCCGCGCATCTCGCCCGACGGAAAGCAGGTGGCATACGTGGTCTCGCGCGTCGATCGCGCGCGGAACCGGCGCGTCCCATCGATCTGGATCACTTCAACGGATGCCGCGAGTACCGCACGTGAGCTCGTCGGAGAAGTTTGGAGCCCGGGCGCCGCAAGGTGGTCGCCCGATGGCAGGACAATCGCGTTCTCCTCGGGACGAGTGTCGGTCGACAGCGCCGGCACGATAGAAAAACAGGAGCCGCCGCCGGGAAAGAGCCAGTTGTGGACGGTTGCCGCCGTCGGAGGCACGCCGCGTCGCGTAACGAACATCACGAACGGAGTTTCCAACTGTTCGTGGGCGCCGCGGGGAGATCGATTCGTGTGCCTGGTGCGAACCGGACCGAGCGACTCGGTGAACACCGGACCGAACCGCAGCGACGTCCGGCACTACTCGCATACCAGCTACAAGTTCAACGACACCGGCTGGTTCGACGACAAGAGATCGCACCTCTCCATCATCGATGCGGCGACCGGGGCGGCGCGGCAGATCACCAGCGGCGACGATTGGAACGATACCGATCCCCAGTGGTCGCCCGACGGCGCCCGCATTGCCTTCGTTTCTGACCGCTCGGGAAAGGAATACGACGAGAGCAAGACGAGTGATGTCTGGACGATCCCCGCCACCGGAGGCGAACCGACGATAGTGTCGGCGTCGCACGGCCGAAACACGTCGCCAGCGTGGTCGCCCGACGGACGGACGATCGCGTTTCTCAACAGTGAAGACGAAGACGCCGCATCGATTGTTCTTCTCGCTCCGGCAAACGGCGGCTCATTCAAGCAGGCGGCGAGCGCGTTGGACATGAATCCCACAAACCTCCAGTGGGACGAAAACGGACGGGTTCTGTACTTCGAGACCGTCGCGCGAGGAGAGAACCACCTCTATCGGATCGACCCACACCTCGGAGCATTGTCGGCCGTCACCTCCGGCCCGCGCGCCGTTCGCTCCGTCAGTCTCGCGCGCGGCCGCTTGGTCTACCTCGCGAACGATTTCCAGCATCTCGATGACGTCTACTCAGCCAACCTCAATGGAAAGGCGGACCAGAAGCTGACCGATGTGAATGGAGAGCTTTGGAAGAAGCTCGATCTCGCATCAGTCGAGCGAATGACCTACAAAGGCGCGGAGGGTTGGAACGTCGACGGCTTTCTCGTGAAGCCACTTGGATGGAAAGAGGGCGTGAAGTATCCGATGATCGTGAGCATCCACGGCGGTCCCGCCGGCCAATACGGAGTCGATTGGTACAATGAGTTTCAGGTTGACGCCGCTAAGGGATACGCGGTCTTCTTCTCAAATCCCCGCGGCTCGACAGGATACGGACGACAATTCGAGCGCGGTATCGCCAACCAGTGGGGAGGCAACGACTACATAGACGTGATGAACGGCGTGCGAGCCGTCCTCGGCGCCAACCCGTGGATCGACACGACTCGGCTCGGAGTGACGGGAGGAAGCTACGGCGGGTATCTGACGAACTGGATAGTCGGACACACTTCGCTCTTCAAGGCGGCGGTGACGCTGCGGTCGGTGGTGAACTTCATCAGCGACGAAGGAACGCGCGACGGCGCGTACGGACATACCCGTGACTTTGGCGGAGATCTGTTCGAGAAGTTCGACCTGTATTGGGATCGCTCGCCGCTCAAGTACGCGAAGAACGTGACCACGCCGATCCTCATTCTGCACTCGGACAACGATTTCAGGGTGCCGCTGGAGCAGGGCGAGCAGTGGTTCCGCGCGCTCATGCACTTCGGCAAGAACGCCGAGATCGTGATGTTCCCGAGGGAAAACCACAATCTCACGAGAACCGGCGAGCCGAAGCACCTCGTCGAGAGCCTGAACTGGCAGCTGTACTGGTTCGACAAATACGTCATCGGAAACGCGGCAGCGGTGCCGCCCGACCGAACTTCAGTGGGAGACCAAGGTGCAAAATCAGCTTCGAGCGGTAACTGATTCGCTGGAGTCGGCGCAGTCGCGTTTGCGCCGACTCGCCGACAAGATCTCGGACAAAGACTGGAAAAAGCGCCCCGGTCCCGACAGGTGGTCTGCCGCTGAATGCGTCGAGCACCTGAACCTCACATCGAAGGCGTATGTCCCATTGCTGCGTGACGCCGTTTCACGCGCGCGAAAGAGCAGCAAGCCTCCGCGAAAGCACTACCGGCGCGATCCGCTCGGTTGGCTCTTCTCCATGATGATCGGGCCAATCCGCGGTCTGGGGAAACTCCACATGCCGCGAGTCAAGACCTCACCCCCGTTCATACCCAAACCCGGACGATCGAAGAGCGAGATCCTGTCGGATTTCGTGCGCCTCCAGGCCGAGCTCACCGCGCTGATTCGCTCGGGTGACGGCCTGCCGCTCGACAGTGTGAAGATCGTATCGCCATTCGGCGGTCGCATGAAGTACAGCGCCTACTCGGCGCTCATAATCGTCGCGCGACATCAAAACCGGCACATCGATCAGGCGGAGGAAGCGGCCGCCTGATTCGGCTCACATCGTTAATGCCGGCCAGTCCCCTTCCCCGTCTGCGCAAGCTATGTCTCGCGCTCCCCGAAGCCCATGAAGTGGAAGCGTGGGGCGAGCCGACGTTTCGAGTCAAGAACAAGATCTTCGCGATGTACGCCAGCGCCGACACTCATCATGGTGGCGGCCGACACGCCGTATGGTGCAAGGCTGCGGCGGTGAATCAACGCCTGATGATCGAAGTGGAGCCGAAGCGCTTTTTCGCGCCGCCGTACGTGGGACCGAGTGGGTGGATCGGGGTGTGGCTCGACGGAAAAGTCGACTGGAAAGAGCTCGCCGATCTGCTGCGCGATGGCTACAAGATGACGGCACCGAAGAAGCTGCTGGCACAACTGAAGCTCTAGGCCAGCTGCTCCACTCCCCGCACGGTTACCCGGTGCGAAACGAGCGGCAGTGGCGGAGGCGCCGAATCCCCAATGACGATCGCTTGCTCGAGAGTGGATCGTCCGACTGCGATATCCTCCCTGCTGCGCGCATGGATGGTCGCCAGTGTCTGACCCTTCGTTACGTGGTGTCCGGGCTTCGCCGTGATCACGAAGCCGACCGATGGATCGACCTTCTCTTCCATGTTCCGCCGTCCCCCGCCGAGAGCGATGACTCCGTATCCGATCGCGCGTGGATCCACGGTCTGCACGACGCCGTCGCGCTTCGCGACGAAGGGTTCCCGATGCCGCGCCTGCGGCAGGCGAGTCGGGTCCCGTACAATTCCGGTGTCTCCACCCTGGGCCGCAATTATCTCCTCGAACTTCAGGAGCGCTCTCCCCGAATTGATGGAGTCGCGCATCAGAGTGTGTGCTCCATCCTCCGTTGTAGCGGCAGTACCCAGGACGAGCATCGCCGCTCCGAGGGCCAACGTCACCTCGATGAGATCGGGAGGGCCGGCGCCCTTCAGAACATCGATCGCCTCCACGACCTCGAGCGCATTGCCGCACGCGTGCCCAAGAGGACGATCCATCGCCGTGAGGTAAGCGACCACCGGACACCCGTGCGTCGAGCCCAGGTCGATCATCGCCTTCGCGAGCTCGATCTCGTCGTCCAGCTTCGGCAGGAACGAACCCGAGCCGCGCTTGATGTCGAGGACGAGTCCCGTCAGCCCCTCCGAGAGCTTTTTGCTCATGATGCTGGCCGCGATTAATGGGATGACTTCGACGGTCGCGGTCGCGTCGCGGAGCGCGTAGAACTTCCGGTCCGCCGGAACGATCTCGTCCGTCTGGCTCAACATCGCGCAACCGATTCTGGCGATCTGCCGCTCGGCTTCCGCTAGCGTCAGTGCCGTTCTGAAGCCCGGAATCGACTCCAGCTTGTCGAGTGTCCCTCCGGTGTGTCCAAGCCCCCGACCCGACAT
This sequence comes from Gemmatimonadales bacterium, assembly GCA_038210945.1. GTDB lineage: Bacteria > Gemmatimonadota > Gemmatimonadetes > Gemmatimonadales > Gemmatimonadaceae > UBA4720. Next base: position 16,282 of record JBBQWD010000002.1, on the reverse strand, counting down.
CATCGGCACCGCAACTCCCAGTGACGCGATGAGTGGCGCGAGGATGAGCGACGTCTTGTCCCCGACACCGCCTGTCGAGTGCTTGTCGATTCGCGTGATTGGCAAGCGCGAGAGATCGAGTCGTTTGCCGCTCTCGAGCATTGCCTCCATCATCGCATTCATCTCATCCCGGTCGAGCCCGCGGAAGTACACCGCCATCAGAAACGCCGCCACCTGATAGTCGGGTATCTGGCCCTTCGCGTAGGCGAGCACGAACTCCCGAATCTCCCCCGCCTCCAGCCGCCCGCCGTCCCGTTTGCGTTCGATCAGACGAGGTACGATCATTTAGGCTCAGGCGGGGTACTTGCTATGGTCAACATCACCTCGTAATCGGAGTTCAAATGCGCGCCCTACAGCTTTTATCTGCAGGAATGCTGCTCGCTGCGTCAGTTGCGGGCGCCCAGACGGCCACGAATCATATCGCGCTCGGCGACAAAGAATACGTCGCGATGAACGCGTCCGCTGCTCTCAGGCACTACCAGGCGGCGCTCGCCGCGGACCCCAAGAACTACGAGGCCAACTGGAAAGCATCGAGATCCGCCGTCGACATGGGATCGTACGAGAGCAATGATGAGATGCGTGGCGTCTACTTCAGGAACGCCGAGCTTTACGCCCGGCGCGCCGTCGAGGCCAATCCGGGCGACGCCGAGGGGCACTTCAACCTCGCACGGGCGCTCGGGAAGAACGCCCTGACCCAGGGACCCAAAGCGCGTATCAAGTATGCCAGCGACGTTCGCGCCCACGCGCTCGAATGCCTCAAAATCAACCCAAAGCAGCCCGGCTGCCTCCACGTCATGGGGATGTGGAACGCAGAAGTCATGCGCCTGAACGGATTCACGCGCATGATGGCGAAGAATTTCCTCGGCGGGAAAGTGTTCGGATCAGCCAGCTGGCCCGAGGCGAAGCGCTACATGGAAGAGTCCGTCGCTAACGAGCCCAACCGGATCGTGCACCACCTCGATCTGGCAGGTGTCTACCGTGACACTGGCGACAAGGCGAAGGCGAAGGCCGAGTACGAAGCCGTGCTGAAGCTGCCGAATGCGGACTACAACGACCGGCACTACAAAGCGGAAGCTGACGCGGCGCTCAAAAAGGGCTAGGGTTCTGCCGGGACGCGCGTAGCGTCCTCCTCCATCTCGGCCGAAGCTCGCTCCAGCTCCTCGGCGAGGTCGTCCCAGGCGTCATCGTTACCGCGAAGGTTTCTCACCCGGCGCGATATGCTGTGTCGGGTCTCATCTCCGCTCGCCGGCGCCAGCAAAAGGGCGACGGTTGCCCCGAGAATCGCCCCCACCGCAATCCCAGCGGTAAAGAGCCCGATGTTGTTCCAGTCCGGAACTGTCTCGCTTGGAAAACCGTCCGACCTGGGTTGCGGAATTGACCCCGGCGGAGGTGCCTTGGGGATGGAGGTTGCCTGGTTGCCGAGGCTGGATGAGTTAAACATTAAGGCTTAGCTCAGGGGTGGTAAGAAATTTGCCCTGAAACTACTTCCCAGCAATAGACGTGCGAGGATGCTGAATGAGCAGTTCAGGTAAAATGGTATTATTGGTGGAAGACAACGAGGATAACCGTATAGTCTATTCCACCATTCTTAAGCACTTTGGTTACGAGGTAACCGAGGCATTGAATGGCGAGGAAGGGATTGCCAAAGCCCGGTCGGAGAAGCCTGACTTGATCCTGATGGACATCTCGATTCCGATCATCGACGGCTGGGAGGCAACGCAGGTGCTGAAGCACGACCCCTCCACCAGATCGATCCCGATCATCGCCCTGACCGCGCATGCTCTCGCATCGGATCGCGAGAAGGCGATGGAAGTCGGCTGCGACGGATACCTTGCCAAACCGTGCGAGCCGAGAGCAGTCGTCGCCGAAGTGCAGAGATTCCTCGGCAAGAACAATGGAGCCTAAGCAGAAAAAGCGGATTCTTGTCGTCGACGACCACGAGGACAACATCGAGCTCCTCAGGGCTCGTCTCGAGGCGCGTGGGTACGAGGTAGAGGGAGCGAGCGACGGACAGGCCGCGCTGGACGCGGTGGATCGCATTTGTCCGGACCTGATCCTGCTGGACGTGATGATGCCGAAGATGGACGGCATGGAAGTCGTCCGCCGGCTCAAGGCCAAGAGCGAAGCCGACGAGCTTCCCTTCATTCCCGTCATCATGCAGACGGCCCTCGATTCCACCGAGAACAAGGTCGAGGGACTGGACGCCGGCGCCGACGACTATATCACCAAGCCGATCAACTTCGCCGAGCTCGAGGCCCGGGTTAACTCGCTGCTGCGGATCAAAGCCCTTCAGGTCACTCTGAAGGCGAGGGAGAAGCAGCTTTCCGAGCTGAATGACCAGCTGACGCGGATCTCGCTCACGGATGGACTTACCCAGATCGAGAACAGGCGCTCGCTCAACGAGCGGCTCCACGAGATGTGGCAGCACTCGGTGAGGCTCCACGAGCCCATCTCCCTGGTGATGTGCGACATCGACAAGTTCAAGAGCGTAAACGACAACTATGGGCACCAGGCCGGGGACTCCGTGCTCAAGGAGTTCGCGCAGCTCCTGAAGAGCGAGGCCCGCGAAATCGACCGTGTCGGACGCTACGGTGGAGAGGAGTTTCTTCTCGTTCTGCCCGGTACGGTGCTCGACGCAGCGGTTACTTTCGCCGAGCGGCTGCGGGAGAAGGTTGAGGGCCATACTTTTACATATGAGGGCGGAACGCTCCAGCGGACGATGAGCTGCGGGGTGGCATCTTCGCCCCATCCGAGAGTGAAGGACGAAGACTCACTATTGAGAGCGGCGGACGACGCGCTCTACGTGGCGAAAGAGACCGGGCGCAACCGCGTGGTGCGCTTCGACAGCGCTGACTTCAACGCACACAATCTGAGCAAAGGGAACAACTCGACGGATGGCGAAAAGCCGGTCAAGGAAGCAGGAGCAGGAACAGCCACCCCAGGATCACCGCCCCGATCCACAGCCTCAGGGTTCCAAGCAAGAGCATAGCCGGGCCGCCGAGCTGCGGGTCCTGCTCACCCGCGCGTCGCACGAGTACTACATCCTCGACCGCCCGACCATTCCCGACGCCGAATACGACAGTCTCTTCAGGGAGCTCCAGGAGCTCGAGAGGAATTTTCCGGACTGTCTGACTCCCGATTCGCCGACCCAACGAATCGGTGCCGAGCCCCAGAGCCAGCTCTCCAAGCACAAGCACATCCAGCCGATGCTCTCACTCGGCAACGCCTTCAACGACGAGGAGCTGCGCGCGTGGGAGGATCGGCTGGTAAGAATGTCGGGCGACGACGTCGCGCGCTCGGGATACACCGCGGAGCTCAAGATCGATGGAATCGCGGTCGCGCTCACCTACGAGAACCAGGTTTTTGTCATGGGCGCGACTCGCGGGAACGGGATGATCGGAGAAGATGTAACCGTCAATCTTCGAACTGTGCGCGACGTTCCGCTGCGACTCCGCGAGAGCGCGCCGAAGGGCCGCATCGAGATTCGCGGCGAGGTCTATTTCCCATTCGACCGGTTCGAGGAGATGAACGAGGCGCGCGCACGCGCCGGCGATCCGGTGTTTGCGAATCCGCGAAATTCCGCGGCGGGAAGTCTCAGGCAGCTCGACCCGGCGATAACGGCGTCGCGCCCCCTGCGGTTCTTCGGCTATTCGGTCGCCGCCCCGGAAGGAGAAGAGGTGCCGTTCGAGACGCAGTCGGAGCTGCTGGACGCGCTCGTCGAATGGGGCGTGCCGGTTGCGCCGCACCGCCACCACGCGAAAACTCTCGCCGCGGTAGAAAAGTGGGCGCACGACCTGGAGCACAAGATCCGCGGCGAGCTCAACTTCGCGATCGATGGCGGCGTAGTGAAAGTAGATTCGCTGCACCTACAGGAAGAGCTCGGCGTCGTGGGAGGGCGCGAGCCGAGGTGGGCGATCGCGCGCAAGTTCGCGCCGGACATCGCCGAGACGCGATTGCTTGCGATCAAGGTCAACGTGGGTCGAACCGGCGCGCTCAATCCGTACGCGGAGCTCGAGCCGGTCGAGATCGGCGGAACGATCGTCAAGCTGGCGACTCTGCACAACGAAGATCTGATCATCACCAAGGATCTGAGAGAAGGCGACTGGGTGCAGGTGAAGCGAGCTGGCGACGTCATTCCGCAAATCCTCGCGCCCATTCCGGAAAGGCGGACGGGCAGCGAAAAGCCGTGGCGGATGCCGAAGAACTGTCCGGTGTGCGGCACGCCGGCGACGCGCGAAGAAGACGAAGCCGCGATCTACTGTCCGAACATCGCGTGCCCTGGGAGACAGCTCGAGGGACTCGTGCACTTCACCTCGCGCGGAGCAATGGACATTCGGGGGCTCTCGTATGCGCGGATCCACCAGCTGGTGAGCGAAGGGCTCGTGCGGGACCCGGCCGATCTCTACGCGCTCACGCGTGAGCAGCTGCTGGCGCTCGAGGGCTACGCCGACAAGGGGACGGATGCGCTCATCGCTGCGATCGAGGTCTCGAAGTCGCAGCCACTTTCCCAGCTGCTCAGTGCGCTGGGAATAAGACACGTTGGCTCGATCGCGGCGCAGCTGCTGGCGCAGCATTTCGGGACGCTCGATGCAATCGTGGCCGCGTCGGCGGACGACATTCTCAACGTGCGCGGAATCGGAGCGACGATTGCCAACGGTGTCGTGGCGTATTTCTCGGATCCGGCCGGACGCGCACTGGTCGAAAAACTCAGGAGCCGGGGACTGAATTTCACGGAGCCCCGCGCTGTCGTAGCAGGCGGACCGCTCAGCGGCAAGACTGTCGTGATCACGGGCACTCTGCCAACATTGAGCAGAACGAAAGCAACGGCAATGATCGAAGCGGCGGGCGGGCGCGTCACTGGCTCGGTGTCGAAATCGACGACGTTTCTCGTTGCGGGCGAAGAGGCCGGGAGCAAGCTCGAGAAAGCAAAATCGCTTGGAGTTGAAGTGATCGACGAAGCCGGCCTCTTGCGCCGCATCAATTCTTCCGCAACATCTTCATCGTGAGATCGTCCTAGACAACATGGCAACCTCGGAAGCTCCGGAGCTTATCGGTCTGGCGCAGCGTACGCTGCGCGATCTGCGCCTGCGCGTTGCCGGCGCGAACGGCGGCGGTCCCGACGCGCTGCGCGAGGCCGGCTATGCCGGCGCGACGTCGCTGTTCGATGCGTTCGAGACCTGGCTCAGTGATCAGGGATCGGACAGAGCGGAAGATCTCCCGATCGATGAGTTCTCGTCGCGGGCGGCGGAGTTCTTCCAGCGCGCGGGATGGGGACGAGTCTCGTTCCGATCACTGCACGATGCGCTGGCCGTGATCGACATCGAGGATTGCTGGGAATCCCAGCTGCACGGGCAAGGTGAAACAGGATGTCATCTCACGACCGGCACGCTCTCCGGATTCCTCGGCTGCCTCGCCGACTATCCCGTCGGAGTGATGGAGATCGACTGCGGCACGAGCGCCCACACGCGCTGCCGATTCCTTGCGGGCAATGCCGATATGCTGGAGCACGCGTACGAGAGACTCTCGCGCGGCGAGGAATGGGAGACCATCGGGGCTGGGGAGTTCTAGCCCAGTCTTGAATTCCCGCTGAAGCTAGTTAGCAGCTCTCAGCGCGTCGGCGTAGAGGGGGTTGGGTCTGAGCTCCCCGTCGACCAGGATCTCGCGGTCCCAGGGCAGGATGATCGTGCTCTCGGTGGCGATCGCGTGGAAATCGGGAGCGTAATTGCCCGTCCGGATCGACACCGCGGTCTTGATCTCGGACGCGCCGGCTTCGTTCACCGCCGAGATCGCCAGGCGCAAAGTGTCACCCGAATCGCAGGTCTCGTCGACGATCAGCACGCGTTTGCCTCGAACTTCCTTCGGAGCGCTCCCGAAGATTTCCGGGTTCTCGCGCGCTTGGGACGCATGGAATTTCCGACTCACGACGAGCGAATGAAATTCTCGGCCCAGAATGGCCGCTATCACGGCCCCCGGAATCACCCCGGCGGTCGCGATCCCGATTACGAGCTCCGGGTCGTACGCCCTCGCCACCTTGAGCGCGAGTCCGCGCGACAGCTCGCCGAAGAACGGCCATTCGATTTCGAGCACGCCTTTCGTGGCGTCGACAGTGCGTTTGCGGGGTGACATTTCGCTCTCAAAGTGTTAGCTGAAAAGCAGTTAGAGTTAAGCTAGCCCTCTCACATCTTAGTCGGTAGATTCGACCAAATGTCATTCTGGGACCGCTTGACAGGCGGAAAGCCGAAACCGGCGAGCACGAGCCTCGACTATTTGAACGAGGCGCTCGCGCTGGAACGTCAGGGCGACTTCGACGCCGCGCTGACGTCGTATCGGCTCGCCCTCAGGCAGACGCCGAACAATCATAAGGTCCTCCAGAACATGGCGATCGCCTACTCGAAGCTCGGTCAGATGGACGAAGCAATTCGCTGCTATCGCCGCGCACTCGCGATCGAGCCCAAGCTGTCCGGCGCCCATTACGGCCTCGCATTTCTCCTCCTCAGGCGCGGCGACGTGAGCGACGCAGCTTTTCATCTCGAAGCGTTTCTCATGGACCCGCCCCGAAGTCCAGAAGCGGAGCGGTGGGTGAAGCACGCGCAGAAGACGCTGGATGACATGAAAAGCGCGGGCCCTCCGCCTCCCGCCCATCCCGGCCAAAGGCTCAAGACGAATGAGTATCCTGGGATCGCAGAGTAGATGGGGGCGGTACTCTCGGTCGTAAGCCAGAAGGGAGGAGTTGGCAAAACAACCACCGCAGTCAATCTCGCCGCAGCGTTTGCGAGGCGCGGGATGAAGACGCTGCTCATCGACGTCGATCCGCAAGGCTCGGTGCGATACGGTGCCGGTCTCGCCCGCGGACACGAAACAGCGGGATTCGCCGACTACCTGAACGGCGAGAAGACGCTGCGCGAGATCATCCTGCCGACTGCCCTTCCCTGGCTCAGGGTGATTCTCGCCGGCTCGGTCGCTGACGAAGCCGATCACGCCGTCTATTCGCAGCTGGTCCGCGAGACCAACGTGCTTCATGATCTGCTGACGATGGCGGAGCAGCGCTGCCAGGTGGTCGTCGTGGACACTCCGCCTGGACTCGGCCCGATCACACGCAAGGTCCTGGGCCAGACCGAGCACGTGATCGTACCGCTGCAATGTGAGCCACTCGCGCTGCAGACTACGCCGCAGATTCTGCGCTTGATCCAGGACATCGTCGCGACCAACGAGCGGCTGACGCTCGACGGAATCCTCCTCACTATGTACGAGGCGAACAATCCGGCCAGCGACCGGGTAGTTGACTACGTGAGGAAACATCTTCCTGCCAACATCGTGTTCGACGTCGTCATCCCCCGCACCGCCGCTACGGCGGACGCATTCGCGGCGGGACAGCCCGTCGTGGTGCGCAGTCCCGCCGATGCGGCATCGCAGGCGTACGTGAATCTCGCGACGATGCTGGCGGACCGGCTGGTATGAAGCTTCGCACAGTATCCATGGGGTTCGCGCTGTGCTGGCTCGCAGCGCTCGCCTGCAAAGATGTGAGCGGTAGCTCTACCTCGGTGCTCTCGATCCAGTTCGACAGTCTGGCCGCACCATCGGTGGTCGTGGGCGACACTCTTCGCGATACGACCGGCGCTGTCATCGTCCCCGTAGTTCGCGCCTTCAATTTCAACGGTGACGAAATCACTCCCGTCACCGTGCGCTTCCAGTCGCCCGACTCGGGACTCGTCGTCGACAGCATCACGGGGATCATCACGGGCGACAGCTTGAGGTCCACGCCCGCCCGCGTCGTCGCGACCGTCGGCAGCCTGCAGGCGATCCAAAGAGTAGATCTCACGCTCCGGCCGGATCTCCTTGCGGGTTTGCACGACCGGGATTCTCTCTCGTACTCCTTGCTCGACACCACTCTCAACGTGTCGCCACAGCTGACGGTCAAGCTCACCCACGGCGTCGCTCCCGCCGACAGCGTGGTGAAATCATATATCGTGAGTTTTGCGATCGTATCACAGAGCAATCCGAAGCTCGGGGAGCTTATCAACGACGCTGGGAAGCCGTCCGTGGTCGATACCACGGACACCAACGGTGTGGCGGGACGGACGATTAGACTGCATCCTCTCTTCATCACCGACGCCGTCGATTCGATAATCGTGAATGCAACGGCCAGGTACCGAGGAGCTGAAGTAAGTGGAAGTCCGGTGCGACTCGTTCTGAAGGTGAAGCCGCGCAGCTAGACCACGCATTTTGCAGGGGGAAGCGCTGATGGAAGTACGAGGTGGACCACGCCCCGCTCCGGGGACGCTGACCAAGCTGTTTTTCGATTCCGTTTCGAAGTTCAACCGGCCCGACGCGCTGCAGGTCAAAGTCGCGGGCGCCTACAAGCCGATCTCGCACAGAGAGGTCGCGGACCGGGTGCGTCACGCCGCGCGGGGATTGTCATCACTGGGCGTGAGGCGGGGCGATCGCGTTGCGATCCTATCGGAAAACCGTCCGGAATGGGCAATAGCCGATTACGCTTGCCTCACCGCTGGCCTCACCGACGTGCCGATTTATCCGACGCTACCGGCCGATCAGATCGCATACATCCTGAAGGACTCCGGGGCCGTCGCGATCTTCATTTCGAACAAGGCCCAGGCGGACAAGATCCGCGAGATCCGCACCCAGCTTCCGGGGCTCAAAACTGTCATCGGCTTCGACGAGATTCCCGGTTTGACCAACATGTCGATCGCCGAGCTGGAGAAGCGCGGCGGCGACGGAGAGACGAGCCTCGCGATCGCGACCTACCGCGAAGATGCCCTCACGGTGAAGCCGGACGATTTGGCGACCATCATCTACACGTCGGGCACAACGGGCGAGCCCAAGGGCGTGATGCTGACGCACGACAACATCTATTCCAACGTCGCAGCCTCGATGAAGGCGATTCCCTTCGAAGGGAACGACGTCGGACTCAGCTTTCTTCCTCTCTCACACATCTTCGAGCGGATGGCCGGACACTACATGATGTTCGCCACTGGGACGTCGATCGCATACGCCGAGTCGATCGACACGGTGCCGGCGAACATGCAGGAAGTTCGACCGACGCTCGTTCTCTCCGTTCCGCGGCTCTACGAGAAGATGTACGCGCGCGTTCTCGAGTCGGCGCTCACGGGCGGCTTCCTGAAAAAGAAGATCTTTTTCTGGGCCCGCGGCGTGGCGGAGCGGTGGGCCAATGAGAAGCTCGCGGGCAGAGAGCCCGGCTGGATGTTGGGAAAGCAATACGGAATCGCGCAGAAGCTCGTCTTCTCCAAGCTCAAGACACGGACAGGGGGTCGTCTTCGGTACTTCGTATCCGGCGGCGCGCCCTTGGCGCCGGAGATCAACAAGTTCTTCTACGCCGCTGGGCTTGAGATTCTCGAAGGATACGGGCTCACCGAAACGTCGCCCGTCATCGCCGTGAACACACCCGAGAACTTCCGCATCGGAACTGTCGGCAAGGCGATCGATGGAGTCGAGATCAAGATCGCCCCCGACGGAGAGATCCTGACGCGCGGACCTCACGTCATGAAAGGCTATTACAACAAGCCAGACGCGACGCGCGAAGCGATCGATCCGGAGGGCTGGTTCCACACTGGCGACATCGGTGAGCTCCGCGATGGCTTTCTGGCGATTACTGATCGCAAGAAGGACATCATCGTCACCGCAGGGGGCAAGAACATCGCGCCCCAGCCGCTGGAGAACAAAGTCAAGACGAACAAGTACGTTGCGCAGGCCGTCATGCTCGGCGACAAGCGCAAGTTTCCGTCAATGCTGATCGTGCCCAACTTCGATCAGCTGGAGAGGTGGGCAAAGAACCGGAACATCATCTGGACCGATCGCGCGCAGCTGCTGCGGATGCCGACGATCCAGGCGAAGATGGAGCAGGAAGTAAACAAGGAGCTCGCCGGCGCCGCGCACTTCGAGGTGCCGAAAAAGATCGGCCTGATCGAGCACGATTTCTCGATCGAGAAGGGAGAGCTGACGCCGACACAAAAGGTCAAGCGCCGCGCAATCGACAAGAACTACAAGGCTCTCATCGACTCGCTCTACGACGAGGCGGAGCGGACGGGAATCACCGACCAGCACGCGATAGTTTGACGACATCGGGGGCTTTCTCGGCAACCCAGTAGGTGTCGTCGTGAGCAAGCACCGCCAATTCAGCCGGCGGCGGAATCACGGTGGGGCCTACGACTCGTCCTCCGGGACGAATCGCCTTGACGGCGGACGCGACGATCTTCGCTGGAAACCACGCGTCGAGCGCAACTCCGAGGAGTGATCCGGGCGCTACCGGGATTTCTGATCCAACGTGCAGAAGCCCCACAGTCTGTGATTCCTTCACCTCTGCCGGCGCGTTGAGCGCGAGCACCCGGACTTCCGCCATCTCGCTCAGCTCCTGCGCCGCGTAGGCCCAGACACCGCCGAGCGCAATCGTCGCGCCGGGCTCAGTCGCTTCGAGGTAGGCGCCGGCGCGCGTGGCAAGCTCTTCCCTCCTGTGGCTTGCGGCGGCCCGTTCCGCCTCGCATGACGGCAACGACGTGCCCGCGCTGAAATCGGCGATTCCTTCGCGAATTGGGTACTGGGCGGAGCAGGATGGGCACCCGAGGCTAGCCTCGAGGACGAATCGGTGGGAGACGGTCTTGAACGACGCGACGAGCCAGGTATCCTCGTGCGCGTTGATGCAGCGGAGCAGGTCGATCAGCTCGATGAACATGGTGCGCTCTACATCCGGACGTCGATGGGCATGATGACTCCCGCCGATCTAGTTGTGTGAAAGTCGCAGCTCGTCGACGTTCACTCTCTCCGGTTGGGTGAGTGCGAATATCACGGCTGCGACGACGTCGTCAGGGCTCAGCATCGGGCGCGTCGTGTGGGGCTTGCCACTGGGGTCGGTGACCGTCACCGAATTCCAGATCTCGGTGTCGGTCGATGCGGGCGAGATCAGGGACGCCCGTACCCCGGTTCCGCGCAGCTCGGCGCGCAACACTTCGTGGACCGCGCGCAACCCGAACTTGGCGGCAGAGTAGGCAGCGTTTCCCGTGAAGATGGTTCTGTCCGCAATGGAGCCGATCGTCACGATGTGTCCGCTCTTTCGCTCTTTCATGGCCCACAGAAACGCCCGAGCAAACAGAAAGGGTCCGACGAGGTTGGTGTTGATCGTGTCGACGAAGAACTCTGTCTTCGTCTCCTCGACGATCGAGACGCCGAAGATTCCGGCGTTGTTGACGAGGATGTCGGGGGCGCCGCGAAGTTCCGTCTCAATTCGCTTCGCTGCCTTTTCCACACTCTTTGGGTCGGACACGTCGCACGCGAGGGGAATCGATCCCTTCAACCGCTTCGCGACTTTCTTGAGCTTGGCTTCGTTGCGCGCGATCAGGACGACCCGCACGCCTTTGTCAGCGAGAGCCGATGCGATTCCCGCGCCGATTCCGCGGGAAGCGCCCGTTACGACTGCGGTGCGACCGCTAAGCGAAGTGGTCAATCAGATCCATTGTGCGCGAGGCGGAGGAACTCGTCGCGCGTCTTGGGATCTTCGCGGAACGCTCCGCTCAACGACGAAGTGATCGTCTTGGAGTTCTGTTTCTGCACCCCGCGCATCATCATGCAGAGGTGATAGGCCTCGATCACGACGCCGACGCCGGTGGGGTTCAACACACGACACAGACCCTGAGCTATCTGCTCCGTCAGCCGCTCCTGCACCTGCAGACGCCGGGCGTACACGTCGACAATGCGTGGAATTTTGGAGAGCCCGACAATCTTCCCATTCGGGATATACGCCACGTGAGCCTTGCCGAAGAATGGCAGCATGTGGTGCTCGCACAGGGAGTAGAGCTCGATGTCCCGCACCATGATCATGTTGTCGTGGGCTTCCTTGAAGATGCCCTTGCCGACGACCTCTTCCGCGCTCGAGCTATAGCCCTGGGTCAGAAACTTCATGGAGTTGGCGACGCGCGACGGGGTCTTGAGCAGGCCTTCGCGCTTCGTGTCCTCGCCGATCAGCTCCAGCTCGCGCCGAATCAGGTCCTCGAACTCCTTATTTTCCGGTGTATTCGACATAATTGTTTTCGGTCTCCCACAGCACGAGCTTGGCAAGCTTACCAGGCGTGACCTGAGGGGCCAGTATTTTCCAGAACGCGATGATGATGTTCTCGGAAGTCGGGATGACATCCTTCATGAAAGGGACGTCGAGGTTGAAGTTCTTGTGGTCCACGATGTCGACGATCTCGCGCTCGACCACCTTCTTGAGCTGCGAGAGATCGCACACGTACCCGGTCTTTGGATCGATCTCCCCGTCCACCGAGACATCGAGCGTATAGTTGTGCCCGTGCCAGTTCGGGTTATTGCATTTCCCGAACAGCCTCGAGTTCTCAGCCTCGGAAAGCTGGGGATTGTGGACGCGGTGGGCGGCGTTGAACCGGACTCGGCGGGTGACTGTTACGCGCGACATGTTTAGGGTAAGATACCGCACCGGAGTTCGGAGTGCTCTTTTCATCAAAAGAGCGCCCTGCGGGGGCGGAGTTTTCGTAAAACAAAAAGCTCCGCCGGTTGACCGACGGAGCTTACAAAAAATGGGACGGAGAGGTTTTTTGAAGCCCGGTCGAATTTTTGAGGCCCTCACCACGCCTTCCGTCTTCCCCGCACTGGGGCATGACGTCAGCAAAGTTTATTGGACCCACTCGAAGGACTTGTTGGCTCAAAAAGTGAGTTCTCCGCCCCAACGATGATGCAAAAGAATTCTGTTGGTGCAGGTGCATAAAAGACTATTTGAACTTACCGGTCGTCACATTCAAGGTCAACGATACTTCCCATGGATTTAGGCATAATCGCAGCGATCGCAATGCTCGTCGTGTGGGCAATCGTCACGTTCACTACGACGGCCCCTGGATGGATCCATCTCCTGCTCACAATGGGGATGTTTCTGCTCATCTATCGCATTGTCGTTCGAGGAACTCGCGGCGTGGACCGCGGCCGTAAGGATTGATGCGCAACCGCGGGTCGTACTCTTACGGGAGCGAAGGACCCGCTACCGCCGTCGCCGAACAGCCCCAACCCCTTTCGGCGGATAAGAAGAAACCCGTTCTGGTAACGGGTGCGGCCGGACTCGTCGGCATCCATGCGTGCCGAGAGTTGTCGAAACATGGCTGGCAGATAAGGGCGCTGATCAGGGATCCGGCCCGGGCGGCGATGGCACTGGGCCAGCTGCCCGTGGAGTTTCGCGTCGGAGATGTTCGCGATGCGACGTCGCTGCGCAATTCGCTCAACGGCTGCGGCGCGGTGGTGCACCTCGCCGCGATCGCGGTCGAGAAAAAGGGCGAGAGCTACGCCGACTCCAATACTGCCGCGACCGAGCGTCTGATCTCCGCCGCCAGAGCGGAGAGCGTGCACAGATTGATCTTCATGTCCCAGAATGGCGCGGACAGCCGCTCGCCGTATCCGTTTCTACACAGCAAGGGAGTCGCGCAGAATTCCGTCAAGACAAGCGGACTCGGCTGGACCATCCTTCGACCATCTGTGATTTTCGGGCCGGAGGATCAGTTCGTGAACGTGCTCGGCCGCTTGATTCGGCTGACGCCCAGGATTTTTCCTCTCCCTGGCGGAGGCGCGGCGCGTTTTCAGCCGATTGCGGTGGACGACGTCGCGCGCGTGATCCGCATGTCGCTCGAGAAAAAGGAGACGGTCAATCAGACGTACGAGCTGGGCGGCGCCATTCCGCTCACGCTGCGGCAGATGACGGAGCGCATTCTCACGGCGATGGGCACGACCAGGAGGCTCGTACCCGTGCCCGTGAAGCTACTGAGGCCGATCGTCGCACTCGCCCAACGGCTCTTGCCCAATCCACCGGTGACGTCGAGCCTGCTGGATCTCCTCGCGCTGGACAACACAGTGGCGAACAACGCGCTCACCGAATATTTCAAGATCGTGCCGATTCCCTTCGCGGCCGACGAGCTTCAGTATCTCAGGCGCATCACGGCGAGGAACGCGCTCAGGTCGTTGTTCGAGCGTCCGTAGTTGATTCCCGTCATCGCCGTTTCCAACCTCGGCAAGCGGTATGGCCGCACCGTGGCGGTGGACGACGTCTCGCTCGAAGTGTTCGAGGGCGAGATCTTCGGATTGATAGGTCCGAACGGCGCCGGAAAGACGACCACGATGGAGTGTGTTCAGGGCAACCGTGTCCCCGACGAGGGAAAGATCTCGGTGCTCGGCCTCGATCCACAGCGTAATGCAAACGAGCTCCGGCAGCGGATTGGAGTGCAGCACCAGGAAGCGCACCTTCAAAAGCGGATCAAGGTCTGGGAGGCGGTTGACCTGTGGCGGTCGCTTTACACGAAGGTCGTGGACACCGATGCACTCCTTGCCCGGCTCGGGCTCGAAGCCAAGCGCAACGCCTGGTTCATGACGCTCTCGGGCGGCCAGAAGCAGCGACTCTTCATCGCGCTGGCGCTCATTCATGAGCCAGAGGTGGTTTTCCTCGACGAGCTCACAACCGGGCTCGACCCGCAAGCGCGCCGCGCGATCTGGGGCCTGGTGACGGGCATCAGAGACCGGGGCACGACGGTGTTCCTCACGACTCACCTGATGGAGGAGGCCGAACGCCTCTGCGACCGCGTAGCCATCATCGAGTACGGACGCCTAATCGAGGTAGGCACGCCCGAAGAGCTGGTACGTAAGCACTCTCCCGAACGCACAGTGGTGTTCACGAGCGACGATGCAAATGTCGCTGAGCGAATGAAGGGGTTGGGCACGGTCGAACGCGCCGAGGGAAATGGGGCGACGTATACGATTCGCGGGACGGGCGACGACTTCGTGACCGAAGTGATCAACATCATCGCGAGAGAGGGCATTCGCGTGCGCGGCTTCCGCACCGAGGTCCCGACACTCGAGGATGTGTTTCTGAAGCTCACGGGCCACGCGATCAGGGACTGACGATGCGACCTCGGTTTCTGCGTGGCTTCTGGAAGCTCACCTGGGTCGAGACGAAGATCTTCACCCGCGAACCGATGGGGTTCGTCGCGACGCTCGTGATGCCGTTGGTGGTGTTCATCGTGCTGGGTCGCGCGCTCGGCGTCGGTAAGCGCGTGCCAGCGTCGGGACTCGACATTCCCTTCAATCCAGCGATCCTCGCGGCGGTGTTGATCGCGATCAGCGCCGTGCAATCGCTCGTAGCGATCATCTCGATCTACAGGGAAGGCGGCATCCTCAAGCGTCTCCGCGCCACGCCGCTCTCGCCAGTGACGATCCTCGGAGCTCACGTCGTGGTGAAGCTCTTGTTCACGGTGATCAGCCTCACCCTGCTCCTGCTCGCCGGCCGGCGGCTTTTTCCGGGCGTGATGCAGGTGAACGTGTTCAGCTTCACCGCGGCCGTACTCCTCAGCACCCTCAGCATTCTCTCGCTCGGCTTCGTGATCGCGAGCGTGGTGCCGACGGCGCGATTCGCGCAGCCGATTAGCGGAGCGGTAGTCTACCCAATGCTGGCCTTGTCTGGATTGTTCTTTCCGGTGGACCGGCTGCCTCGCGCGTTCGAGGCGGTCGCGTACCTACTTCCGACCACACACGCCGTGGCTCTTCTCCAGAGCGTGTGGGCCGAATCAGGGTGGGGCGCGCACTGGGTGAACGTCGCGGCGCTGCTCGTGCTTTTCGCGGCGTACACCGCACTCTCGACGAAAGTCTTTCGCTGGGAGTGATTTTCGCCAGGGTCGCGTCACAAACGTCCCAACGGTCGAACACGAATCGCCGCTCCAAACGCGCCCGCCGCCAGGGCCAGGATTGCGGCCCCAATCACGACCAGACGGAATCCCGACACGAACGCCTCGTCAATGGAGCGCTGAACCGTGGCTCGTTGTCCGGGCTCGATGGCCACATTCTTCAGCTCGGCGCCGGCCATCTTTGGGAGCTCTTTACCAATCTCAGCGCGCACAGCGGGCGGGAGAGCGAGTCGGTCGAGGCGTGGTCCGACCTCCGCGTCGAATCTGTTGGACAACAGAACGCCGAACACCGCGATGGTGAGGAGACCGGCGACACGAGCGACTGTATTGTTGATGCCTGACGCGACTCCCGCGCGGTGAGTCTCTACGGCACCCATGACCGTCGTGGTCAAAGGCGCCACGGTGATGGTCATTCCGAACCCGAGCAAGCACACTGCTGGGAACACGGAGGACCAATAGGAGCCGCCCGTTCCACCGCGCGCGAATAAGCCGATGCCGATCGCCGAGATCACAGGCCCGATTGTGAGGGGAAGTCTTGGTCCGATCCG
>JBBQWD010000001.1:0-34422 GCA_038210945.1 Gemmatimonadales bacterium | reverse complement strand
AGCTTCGTGGATTGCAGCCGAGATTTCTCGGACCGGCGGAGGTCGCGGAAGAGGCAATTCTCCGGGAAAAACCCGGGACTGTGATCATTGACTGCGATCATCCCGATTGTCGGGATGCGCTCGTAAAATCGATCGTCCGGGCAGGATCAGTTCCAATCCTTTTCAGCCCCTTCCGAATGCAGGCCGAAGTGCGGTCAGTCGCTGCTCGTCACGGGATCAAGTCTTTTACTCCTCCGACCGACCCGGACAGCTTTGGACGGATGCTCGACAGCTGATCTTCTATTCCTTCTTGTCCGCGGCTTGTTTGTCGTCCGGCTTGGGAATGAACGCCGCATCCTTTTCGCTTTCCTTCAGGTGCTTCTTGTCCATCTCGTGGATATGTTCGTCGTCAGTTCGAAACTTCTGATCGGTCGCGTTAGCCCTTTTCTGGTGCTCCTGGTTGCTTCCCATCTCTTCCTCTCAGGTGTGTGCGTGCCAGCGAGTGGTACACGAACCGTGCCCAGATGAGGTATAGGGAAATTTCCTGCTTCGTTAACGGAAGCGAATTCCCCCATTCAGCCGAAACAGGGTCGCATCCGATGGGACTGAATAGATCTGGGCGCTGACATCAAGTATTCGACGAAAGACTGCCGTGACACCGCCAAAGACGGACGCGCGCACTAGAGGGTTTTCGAGCTCTACCTGAGTCGCGTCGACGTTTCCATTCAGATCGGTGAAGCCAACCTGGAAGTGGGGGTCTATCCTGTTGGCTCCAGCGCCCGCGTAGAAGGCGATCCCTCCGGTCCCGGGTGCAAACCCCGCCGCTATCTCGCCGCCGAACATGTCTGGATGAAAGGTGTCCTTCGACGGGCTGGTCCCGTAGCACGGGCTCAAGGGCGCACTTTGCTGCAGCGAAGATCGCGGACACGTTATCGCCCCCTTCACATTTCCAAACGTGCCGTGCAGTCGCAGCATGACGGTTGTTCCATTCGAGACAGGACCGAGGGCGAGATGGCGGGTATGTGAGATTCCGAAGCTGAAGAGATTTGGCTTCGCGCGGGCAATTGTCACCGGCGGGAGATACGCCGCCTCCAGTGCAAATCCGAACGGAACACCGATTGTGATCCTCGGCCTCCCGAACACCGGTGACAGTGAAGTCTTCTCACTCTTTTGCGCGAAGCACGCGCCTGTCTGCTCGATCGCGGGATCCGGCTTGGGAATGTATTCGCCCTCAGCGCCGACTCTAAAGCTGCCCGGTGCCATTTCCTCGGGAGCGGTGGCCATGGAAAAAACGATTGGCGCGGTGTAGAAGGCGAGAAGCTTTCCTTCATTGCTGTCTGTTCTTACTCTGCACTGCGCTCCTGCCTGATGCTGCGCGACGAGCAGTGTTGCTCCGACGACCAGACCTAGACGCATCGTTGCTCCGTTGTAGCCAAGTTCAGTGAGGAGGCTAAAGTAGGACCGTGATTCCCGTCACGCGATCATGAGTCGGCAAGCGCAGGAATCCCGGGTGTCGGCGGATGATTCTGACGGGCGACGGTTCAAGCCGCCGTTGCCGCGCATAAAGCAGAAAAGGCTCATTGGGAGATAGCCCTGCGCGCATAGGTGCGCTGTATGCATTCGGAATAAAATGCCGGATGTTCCCGATACGCGCCCCACTTGGCGTTGACCTGCGTCATCGCTCGATCGTAAGCCGTGAAGAGCCTCGTCTTTTCCCTCATCTGATCGTTTGACCGGTTGGGCGCACGCGACGCCAGGGCGTATCCGGTGTAGTACATGACGTTCCATTTGTGCTTCCGGCGAGCATCAGCAACGAGGAGACCTGCCATTCGGTGGTCGAAATGATCGTGCGGGTTCGACACCACGCTCGGATCGCTTGTGTGGACTGTGATGATTCTGTTCGTTGAGCTCTCACCAATCAGCTCAGCCACGGTGTTTGTCAGGTCTGCCCAGCTGTCGTAGTCGGTGCTGCCGTCCACGGGCGACATGGATGCTGTGCGGCCCTTACGCAGCTTGCGCAGGCTTTGGTAGGAATGCCCAGCGAATCCTGACCCATTTCGGCGACCATCCGGCAAGCGAAGAAAGTAGGATGCCGTGTTGACGATCGTGCATCTTCGCATGGCGTGTCTTAGCGTGTTTGCCGTCGAACAATGGCTACCGGCCGAGTCGGTAGCTGCCAACCCGACTGCAACACGCGTGGACTCGAGCGCGCCCCGTTCCCGTGTTGCCCAATAGAGGGGGTCTCGCCCATCGTCCCCGGCGGTGAGATAGATGAAGATGACTGGCTTCCCGCCTCTGATCTGTCGTGCGATGACGTCACCCATGAAGAGTTGCCAATCGTCCTGGTGCGCGACCACGACGACATCCACGGGTGAGTTCGATAGATAACTAACCCCTCCCGGAGGCAGCTGGGCTCCGGTACTGCCCGAGACCACTGCGGCAAGCAACACTCCCAGCCCGCACAGAATGGTGGTGCTCTGCAAGATCCTCACGCCCGGAAGATGGTAAGGTTGTCGCTCTTCGCTCGATGCCTTCGTTTACCCCTGAAACGCAGAGTGGGTGCGCGTCGCGCACCCACTCTGTTAGATAAGTATCTTATCCAATTCGATCAGCCTACTTTGACCGCCTGTGCCTCGATGCTGATCTTGATGTCGTTTCCGACGACCACTCCACCCGCTTCGAGCGCTTGATTCCACGTCAATCCGAACTCGCGCCGATCAATCTTGCCGCTCGCGCTGAATCCGACCCGCTGTCCACCCCACGGATCCTTGGTCTCACCCTCGAATTCGACGTCGAGCGTGATTGGCTTGGTTACGTCGCGGATTGTCAGGTCCCCGGTGAGCTTAAAGCTCTGCTTGTCACCCTGAATGCGGGTGCTGCGGAACCGGATCTCCGGAAACTTCTCGACATCCAGGAAATCCGCTGAACGGAGGTGCTGGTCGCGCTGGTCAGTCCGAGTATCCAGGCTCACGGCCTTAAGTGTCGCTTCGACTGAGGAATTCTTGAAGTCCTTCTCGTCGGAGTAGATGATTCCTTCGATATCTGCGATCCTGCCCTTTACGGTAGTGATCATCAAGTGCTTGGCGGAGAATTCGACAACAGTGTGCGTCGGGTCGAGCTTCCACGCTGTCTTGGCCCCTGCTGCGGGAGCTGTCTGGGCCGTTGGGGTCATACTTGCCTCTCAATAGTGCTGAAGGTTTGCGGTTAACCCCGTGCTGGTTGCATTAACCGACTCATGGACTTACTTCGGATAAGGTAGTATATTTAGGTAAGTTACTTGTGTCAAGCGCCCAAATTTCTAAATTAGCCCCATGGCCGAAATCGCCCCTACAGTATGTTCCAGGTTCCACCGTGCTGTCGAGCTGATCGGTGGTCGATGGACCGGTGCCATCATTCAGACCCTGTTGCAGGGCAAGACCCGGTACGCGGCAATCAAGACCGCCATCCCCGACATCACCGACAGAATGCTTTCCGAGCGACTTCGGTCGCTTGAAGCGGAAGACCTGGTGACCCGATGGGTCATCGCCGATTCCCCGGTTCGCGTCGAGTACGAGCTCACCGACAAGGGGCGGTCTCTCGAAATCGCGCTTAATGAGATCAGCGCGTGGGCCAACCGATGGATCCTAGCTGAACCCCATCAGGATGAGGAGCTCGCTGAGCGCTCCGATTCACACGACCACGCGCCGGAACGTCTGTCGCCGGCCACCAAAGGTGGATGACCAGAACTGCTAGGGCGTGACCCGAGCGATGAAGACGCTGCGAACTCTCGCAGCGTCTTTTTTTGCGGTTTGGCTTCCGGCAATTACGTTTTGACGGTCGATTCATTCCTCACTGGACGTGTCCACCCCCGCGGAGAACTCCGAATGCGCATGCTGCTCTCGTCGCTCCTGGTTTCTGCAGCCGGTCTCGCCCTCTCACCCACGCCCGCCGATGTCCCGCTGCGTGGCTTTTTTCCGCAGTCCGTCCAAGCCGAGCGCGATCTAGAAGCGCGATTCAAGGCGATGCCTGATCCCGCGCGCATGAGAGAGGCCATGCGTCGTCTCAGCGCACGGCCGCACCACGTTGGATCTCCCTACGATCGGACCAACGCCGAGTGGATCCTCAACGAGTTCAAGTCCTATGGATGGGATGCGCACATCGAGAACTTCGACGTTCTCTTTCCGACGCCCATCGAGCGCGTCGTCGAGCTCGTCGCACCGACGACTTTCAAGGCATCGCTGCAGGAGACTGTCCTGTCACTGGATCCGACATCGAACCAGCGGAGCGAGCAACTGCCGTCCTACAACGCCTATTCCGCTGACGGCGACGTGACTGGGCCGCTGGTCTTCGTGAACTACGGAGTGCCCGCCGATTACGAAGAGCTCGAGCAGCGCGGCATCTCCGTGAAAGGTGCGATCGTCATCGCGAAGTACGGCGGCTCCTGGCGTGGCATCAAGCCCAAGGTGGCAGCAGAGCACGGCGCCGTGGGATGCCTGATCTACTCTGATCCAAGAGATGATGGTTACGCTGGCGGCGATGTGTTTCCGGCAGGACCAATGCGTCCAGCACAAGGCGTTCAGCGCGGATCTGTCGCGGACATGCCCACTTATCCGGGTGATCCTCTGACTCCCGGCATCGGCGCTACGAAGAATGCAAAGCGCCTGACCATCGCCGAGGCACCGACCATCACGAAGATCCCCGTTCTCCCAATTTCCTACGGCGATGCCCAGCCGCTTCTCGCGGCACTTGGCGGCTCAGTCGTGCCCACCGCATGGCGGGGCGGATTGCCGATCACCTATCGCTTCGGCCCCGGCCCGGCAAAAGTCCACCTGCGCGTCAAATCTGATTGGAGCTTGAAGACGCTTTACGACGTGATCGCGAAGCTTCCCGGCACCACCGAGGCCGATCAGTGGATC
The DNA here is from genome assembly GCA_038210945.1 of Gemmatimonadales bacterium. Lineage (GTDB taxonomy): Bacteria > Gemmatimonadota > Gemmatimonadetes > Gemmatimonadales > Gemmatimonadaceae > UBA4720. Next base: position 29,548 of record JBBQWD010000001.1, on the reverse strand, counting down.
ATCCGCGGCAACCACCACGACGCGTGGGTGAATGGCGCCGAGGATCCAATCTCGGGCCTCGTCGCCGAACTCGAGGAAGCGCGTGGGTTGGGCGCATTGTACAAACAGGGGTGGCGGCCCAAGCGCACGATCATCTACGCCGCTTGGGATGGCGAAGAGCCGGGGTTGCTCGGTTCGACGGAGTGGGCGGAGGCGCACGCCGACGAGCTCAAGGCGCATGCGGTCGCATATATCAACAGCGATAGCAACGGCAGGGGATACCTGGGCATTTCTGGATCACACTCCCTCGAGAAGTTCATCAACGGCGTCGCCCTGGATGTCGAAGATCCTGAGTCAGGAGTGAGCTCGTGGAAGCGGGCGCAGGCATCCAGAATCGTCAACGGCTCGGCAGACGCGCGCCGCGATGCTCGCGATCGCGAGGACCTTCGGATCAGCGCTCTCGGATCAGGATCCGACTACTCGAGCTTCATCGATCATCTCGGCGTTGCATCGCTCAACATCGGATACGGCGGAGAGGATGACGGCGGTATCTACCATTCGATCTACGACGATTTTTACTGGTACACCCATTTCAGCGACACATCGTTTGTCTACGGTCGCGCGCTCGCCCAAGCTGGTGGCATCTCGGTGCTCCGTCTGGCAAACGCGGATCTCCTTCCGTTCGCGTTTACGAATCTCGCGGAAACCATCCAGACCTACGTGAAGGATCTCCAGTCTCTCCGCGACAAGCGTTCGGAAGAGATAGCGGAGCGGAACCGCCAGATCGAAGAGGGCGTCTTCAAGTTCACGAGCGATCCACACGATCCTGTTGCCGGGCCACAGCGTCAGCGGCCCGCGCCACAGCTGAACTTCGCGCCACTCCTCAACGCACTCGATTCACTCAATCACGCCGCGTCACGTTACGACCGGGCGTACAGCCGCGCCGTATCCGAGGGACGCTCCGGCATCGCCAGGAGCGTGAATGCGCGCCTGGTCCAGGCGGAGCGCGCGCTCACATCCACTGAAGGATTGAAAGGCCGGCCGTGGTACATCCACATGCTGTACGCGCCGGGTTTCTACACAGGCTACGGCGTAAAGACGATACCGGGCGTTCGTGAAGCGATCGAGCAGGGTCAGTGGGAAGACGCCGATCGGGAGATCGCGCGAGCCGGCGCGGCTGTCGAGCGCGAAGCGACGCTCATCAGCGGACTTGCGACGACTCTTGGGGGGACGTAAGCAGAGGTGCTCGGCGGGCGTGATCACGGCGATGTTCGCCACGTTGATCACGCCGCCGGCACTGAAGTGGAGTCTCAATAAACGAAGATTACGTTAGCGCCTATGGTCGCTTGCTTGTCGGCAAGCGTAGCGCGCTTGGCAAGGATCGGTTGGTTCGCCGTGTCGTAGCGCAGGTCACACCGTAACAGAACGTGATCGGTGAACTTGTACGCCGGCGTGAAGGTCACCTCCGACAGCGTAGCCCTGGTACCCGTTCCGAGGCGCACACCTTCCTCGTCGTGAAACGTCTCGCCCCGTAGCGCAACGGAGAATTTGCTCGTCACGGCGAGCGTCGCGTAGCCGGCGATCCCCTTCCATGTCCCGTCGGACCCGGGATTCACGGTGCTCGTACCGTTCTCGATCCCGTAGTCCCCGTTTACGCCGAGCGTCAGCGTCTTGGTCGGCTTGAGGATGGCCACGACGTCGAACACGTTGCGATTCGTGTGATTGTCGTTCGCGATCTCGGCCCCGCCGATCCAGTTGAGCAGTACGGTGAGCGAAGCGACAGGCGTCAGACTTAGCTGTGCACCGACGGACTTGGAGTGATTGTTGTCGCGGACGAGATCCCACCCGTTCACCACTTCGACCATCGCGGCCACCTTGCTCGAGAAAGCGTAGCTCGCCTTGACGCCGGTGTGCGTGAATGGAATGGCGTAGCCGAAGAGGATCGACCGGCTGTAGTTGTCGTTGTAGCCGTCGTACCCTTCGATCACCTCGTAACCGAGGTGCGTGACGTACTTCCCGAAATCGAAGCGCAGCCCGGAGCCAACGGGGGCGATGTAGCTTACGAACAGCTGTTGCAGGTCGAACTGGGCGACGGTCTGGTCTTGCGACTTCGTGACCTGCGGGATCGAGTTGCCGACAGCCAGGTCTACACGAAAACCGGCGTCGTTCGGCTTGGAAGGTGCTATCTGCACGACCAGTTCAGCGACGTCGAGGTTGAAGGAGTTGTCGATGAAATCGAAGACGCGATAGCTGCTGGTACCGGTCGCCGGACGATTGCCGTTGTACACGTAGGCCGTGGAGACAAACGCGTTTACCGCGATCTCGTCGAACCATTTCACCTCCTGGCTGCCGGCGGTCGTAGCAAAGGACAGCGCAAGCATTGCCCCGCCGAAACGGATCCTGCGCGACGGACCGGCCCTCGACGGCGGGACAGACACGCGAGCGGCTGCGGATATTCGATGAAGCATCTCGGCCTCCTTTGAAGTGAGTGATACGTACGGCGAAATCCGTTGCGAAAAACAAAAAGCCCCCGCGTTCATCGATCGAAACGCGAGGGCATTGAAATGAGCTGTAGTGCTGGCTTGGCGGCTCTACCCGGAACATTCGATCACGCCCCACAGCATCTGTGGGAGCGGGCGATTATTTCCAGGATTGGAAAGAGAGACGCGGCGAGCAGAAAGCATGACTGGGCTTATGACCGAGCTAGTGGTTACGGACGACACGAACTATCCCGAACGCGGGCAAGAGTATTCCACCACTATCCAGATGTCAAGACAATTTGCAGAATCGTCTTTGTCACATCCGGCGTTGTTTCCGATTTCATCGAGGTGAAACCATGCGCTCGACTCTCGCTGCCATCATTGGTGCCGCTGTTCTCGCCGCCTGCTCAAACTCCAAACCGGCTGAGACCACACCGGATAGTCTCGCCGTTGCGAAATCCGATTCGGCGTTGATTGCGTCGCCCGGGGGCTTTATCCAGCCCGAAGCCGTACGCTACGATCCGGACCAGGATGTGTACTTCGTGAACAGCTGGGGGAATGGTGACCCCGGCGCTAAGGACAACAACGGCTTCATCTCCCGCATGACCCCGGATGGCACGGTCGAGCGGCTCCGGTTCATCGCGGGTGGCGCAGGCGGGGCGACGCTGCATGCGCCGCGGGGGATGACGATCGTGGGCGATATGTTGTGGGTAGTGGACGCCGATGCGGTGCGCGCGTTCAATCGTCGCACGGGTGCGCCGCTCGCGACTGTCGATTTCTCCGCCTTCAAACTCGGCTTCCTCAACGATATCGCAGCCGGCCCCGATGGGCTGTACATAACGGATACGGGAACGAACCGCATTTACCGGATAGCCGGAGGGCGGGTGTCTCTCGCACTGGAGGACCCGGCGCTCGGCGGGCCCAACGGCATTACGTGGGACGCAAACAACCGCCGCTTCATTGTCGTCCCATATGGCGGTGAGTCGGCGATCAAAGCCTGGGCTGCTGGGAGCAAGACGCTCAGCGAAATCGGCAGGAGCGGAGGCGCGATGTTCGACGGGGTCGAAGTTCTTCCCGGAGACCGCGTGCTCGTGGCGAGTCAGAAAGACTCGAGCCTGCATCTTTTCACTGGAGGAACTGGCCGGCCAATCATTCGCACCGGGGGCGCACCGGCCGATATCGCTGTCGACACGAAGCGAAATCGCGTCGCCGTGCCCTTCGTCGACCGGAATCTGGTCGAGATCTGGCAGCTTCCTCCGAGGTGATGATCACGCGAAAGTGCGAATCCGTGGCCACCGCGACCACGCTTTCAGAGGAGTGGCTAGGGACGGAATCGAACCGCCGACACGCGGATTTTCAGTCCGCTGCTCTACCAACTGAGCTACCTAGCCGCACCGGACTTCGACGCCCGGAGTGAACAATTAAAACTTCTCGTTGCTCGTTATCAACGGGTGCGTCGAACTACTTCGCCGCCGGCGCCTTACCGTGAGTTGCGGTGATCACCGACTTGACGCCGCCGCGAACGTTGAAGTCGCCCACCACTCGCATCCACTTCGGCTTCGAGCTCGCGACCAGATCGTCCAGTACCCGGTTCACCGCGCGCTCGTAGAAGATCCCATCGTTCCTGTAGCTCCACAGATAGAGCTTGAGGCTCTTCAGCTCGATGCACTTCTTCGCCGGAACATAGGTGATGCGAATCGTGCCGAAATCGGGGGCGCCGCCCTCCAGGAGCTTGAGCTCTTCGGCATCGCTCTCGATCCCGCCGACTGGGCATAGCGACGTGAACTCCGAGCAATCCATGTGGATCTCGTAGTCGCGATCGGCGTAAGGGTTGTCGAATGTCTCGAGGAGCTCTGGTCTTGGCATCCTCGAACGATGCACAGATGACTGGCGCGGATCAATCCGCAGCGAAGTTCTCCCTGAGCGCGACTTGGATCCGCATCGCTATCACTCGTCGCGCAGCTTTCGCGACATGTCCTCGAGCAGTCGGCGCTCGTCTCTCGTCAGGCTCGCTATTCCCTGCTGCGATATCTTGTCCAGGACGACGTTGACTCTCGCGGCGTATTCCTGCGGAGTTTCCTGTTTCGGCACGCGCGCGAGTGGCTTGCTCTCACGGAGGACGACGGCGTTGCTACGGGCAACGACTTCATCAACCCCGCGCCCGCGATCCTGCATCGAAGACCGTGTGCGAGGCACGGCTCGAGGCATGTCCTCCGATTCATCCGGCACCGATGACACCCAGCCTCTCACACGATCGAGGCCGCCCAACGAGTAGAGTTTCAGGAAGAGCCACCCAAAGCCCATTCCGCCGACATGAGCGGTCCAATCGATTCGTGAGCTCGGCGACAGTGCAAAGATGATGTTCATCCCGATCATCGCCGCGATCAGCCAGCGCGATTTCATCGGGATCACGCCGAACAAATACACCTCTTCATCGGGCCAGTGAATCGCGTAGGCGACCAACACGCCGCTGATCGCGCCGGAGGCACCGATTACAGAGGAGTGCTGGGCGAACAGCAGATGCGCGACAGCGCCGCCGAGTCCGCACCAGAGATAGAACTGGGTGAAGGTGCGCGTTCCCCATGCATGCTCGAGCCTCGGCCCGAACATCCACAGTGTGAACAGGTTGAATGCGAGATGAGCGAGCCACGCATGCACGAACATGTACGTGACGATGGTCCACCATGAGCTGGGGAACCTGGCCGGGTCGAGCGCGAGCGCTGAAAACACCGCATCCGGGCTGAACAACGTCAGCTGCAGGAAATACACGCCAATGTTCAGCGCCAACAGCCACTGAACAGCGCGCGTCATGCGGGGAGACTCCGATGCCTCGTACAGCTCGCTCATACAAACCTGCTACAAAGGGTGCTACATCCTAAAACACAGGGCGGGCCGAAGGGTTCCTGAAGGAAGCCCTATTCCAGGGCGAGCTTTACTATCCGCTCGCAAAGCTCGGGAAAGCCTATTCCCATCGCCGCGGCACCCTGTGGTATCAGACTGAGCTCGGTCATCCCGGGCAACGTATTCGCCTCGAGACAGTAGAATTCGCCTTCGCTCGTTAGCCTGAAATCGATGCGGGCGTACCCCTTTAGCTTGAGCGCCCGGAAGGCCGCCAGAGCCTGGTGCTGTACTCTCTCTGTCGCCTCCGGCGACAGCTTCGCGGGAAACTCTTCCCTCGCCATGCCCGCGGTGTACTTGCACTCGTAGTCGTAGATCTCGTGCTTCGAGATGATCTCCCCGACCGGTAGCGCAACATTACCCAGGACACCGACGGTTAGCTCCCGGCCGGGCACGAAGCGCTCGATCATCACCTCGTCGTCGTACTTAAATGCTTCCTCGATTGCCGGCAGAAGATCCTTGCGCTGTTTCACCAGTGTCAGGCCGACCGTCGATCCCTGCTTCGACGGTTTTACCACCACCGGCATGCCCAGCATTCCTTCGACCTGCTCAATGGTCGCTGGGGCCATCAGCCAGTCTGCGGTTTTGACCTCCTCGCTCCGGAACAGTTTCTTCGAGAGGTCCTTGTCCATGGCCAGTGCGCTCGAGAGGTGGCCACTCCCGGTGTACTTCACGCGTGTCATGTCGAGCAGCGCCTGGATCGTTCCATCCTCCCCCTGCCCCCCATGAAGAGCGAGGAAGGCGACGTCGGCTTCCTTTATCTCCTTCATCGATGTGAGGTTGGGAAGAAAAGCGCCCTCCGCGACTTTCGACAGCGCTTCGAGAGAAGGCGGCTCCGTGCCGACCTTTCCGGTGCTGAGCTCCAGCTCCTCTTTAGCGTTCAACACGCCACGCGCTGGATCGAGGGCCGTCACTTTGTGCCCACGATCGCGCAGCGCCTGCACAATGCGGATTCCCGACGCCAGTGAAACGTTGCGCTCAGACGAGGTGCCACCCATGAGTACGGTAATCTTCATTCGATCTGTTTTCCTTGGTTAACGCGACATCATGAAGTGCAGCATGTCGGATCGCGTAACGATCCCCTGCACGACACCGTGCTCCTGCACGAGAACCGCGGGGTTCGATTTCGAGAGCAGTTTTACCACGCTGTCGACAGGCTGGTCTGACGCGACCATCGGGAAGGGCGAATCCATTATCTCGTTGACCGTGTTGTCGAGCAGCTTGGGGTTCTCGAGGCTCTTCTGCGACAGCGACCAGTCACTCACCGAGCCGATGCAGTTGGCGCCGTCCATTACTGGAAGCTGCGAGACGTCGTGCAGGCTCATGAGTCCGATCGCCTGCCTCACGGTCGCCCCGGGGGCAACACTTACCACCGCCGGTGCGACGCCGTTTTTCCTGCCGAGGACGCTGTGCAGAGCGACTTTTGGCGTGTCGAGCATCTGGTTTTCACGCATCCACTCGTCGCTGTAAAGCTTCGAGAGATAGCGCTCCCCGGTGTCACACAGCAGCGTCACCACCATCGCGTTCGGGTCGTCCAGCTCGCGGGCAATCTTGAGCGCCACTGAAGTGATGAGCCCCGACGATCCGCCGACGAAAAGTCCTTCCTCTCGAGTCAGACGCCTCGCCATCGCGAATGATTCCTTGTCGCTGACAGTGTAGTACTCGTCGATCACGCTCATGTCGAGCGTGCCTGGAAGCTTATCCTGGCCGATTCCTTCGATTTTGTACGGCGTTCCCTCGATTTTGTTCTTTCCCTTGCTGCGCCAGTACTCGGCCAGTATCGAGCCGGCAGGATCCCCAGCAATCACCTTAACTTTCTTGTTTCGCTCTTTGAGGTAGCGGCCGGCGCCAGTGAGGGTTCCTCCGGTTCCAGCGGATCCCACGAAGTGCGTGATCTTTCCTGAAGTCTGCTGCCAGAGCTCAGGACCCGTGGTCGCGTAGTGAGCGTCCGGATTTGCCTCGTTGTCGAACTGGTCGGCCAGGATCGCGTTTGGTGTCTCTTTGGCGATTCGCTTCGCCATCATCACGTAGTGCTCGGGGTGATCGGGAGGCACCGCCGTTGGCGTGACGATCACGTCCGCGCCGAACGCTTTCAGTAGCCGCACTTTCTCCTGCGACATCTTGTCAGGCATCGTGAAGATGCATTTGTATCCGCGAAGAGCCGCCGCGATTGCCAGACCCACGCCTGTGTTTCCGCTCGTGCCCTCGACGATCGTTCCGCCGGGCTTCAGCCTGCCCTCTTTCTCGGCGCGCTCGATGATCGGGAGTCCTATCCGGTCCTTTACCGAGCCGCCCGGATTGAAGAACTCCGCCTTGCCATAGATCGGTGTTCTTATTCCGCGCGTGACGTGATTCAGCCTGATCAGCGGCGTCCAGCCGATCGTGTCGAGGACGCTATCATAGGGTAGGCGATTCCTTTCGTTCTTCATCTAGCGTGTGGTTCCACGCTTCGTCGTTCCGCGCGCCGCGTCTTTCGCCGTGTCCGCCGCGGAATCTCGTTTGATGATCGAGTCGCCGGCGAGCGGTGGCGCGTCTGGATGCCTGAAGAACACTGGAAGAAGAATCGACACGGGAACCGGAATGTTCTGGGTCTTTGCCGGCTCGAATCTGAGATCCCGCGAGCCTTTCATGGCCGCTGAATCCAGCGCGTTGAAGCCTGACGTCTCCGCGACTCGAGTGGAATCTGGTACGATCGATCCATCCCTGTCGATGTAGATCCGGAGCGTCACGTTGCCCTGGACTTTCTGGGCGTAAAGCGCGGGCGGGTACCGGAACGGCAGCTCCTTGTTGAGCATCACCGGAGCCACATCCGGCTGGCGGCCGACCGTTTGGAACGGGAGGTTCGATCCTTCTCCCTTCTTGCATGCCGTCGCGAGCACCAGGATCGCGAAGAGGCTTCGGACCATTTTGCTCGTTCTCACGCCGTTCCTTTCTCTCGCTTGACTTCATCGACAAGCCTGCCAAGAAGCTCGAGCGCCTGAATTGGTGTCATGCTGTTGGGCTCCACGTTCCTGAGTTGTTGCACCACCGGATGCGTCATCATCCCGAACAGGGCTAGCTGGTCATCGGTGGTGTTGCGCGGTGCTGGTGAAGAGTGACCAGATCGGGGCACGATTTGTTCCGCTTCGAGCAGTCTCAACAGCTCTTTTGCGCGCTCCAGCACGGCGGGCGGGAGTCCGGCCAGTCTTCCGACCTCGATTCCGTAGGAGCGATCAGCTCCGCCGGGTTGGAGGCGGTGGAGAAAAAGTACCTGATCTCCGACTTCGCGCACCTGAACATTATAGTTGCGAACTGCTACTAAACTGTTCGATAACTGGGTCAGCTCGTGATAGTGCGTGGCAAAGACTGTCTTGCACCCTACCACATCGTGAAGGTGCTCGCTCACCGACCAGGCGATCGAGATCCCATCATAGGTCGAGGTGCCACGCCCAATCTCGTCCAGCAGCACCAGGCTTCGCTTGGTAGCCGTATGGAGGATGGCGCTCGTTTCCGACATCTCCACCATGAAGGTTGACTGTCCGCGAACCAGGTTGTCACTCGCTCCAACGCGAGTAAAGAGCCGGTCGACGATCCCAATGCGCGCCCGCGATGCTGGGACGAAGCTACCCACCTGGGCCATGAGTACGATCAGCCCCACCTGGCGGAGAACCGTAGACTTGCCCGCCATGTTCGGCCCGGTCAGAATGATCATCCGCGTGTCTTCCGCGAGCGAGATGTCATTCGGAATGAATTTCTCCCGCGGCATCATCCTCTCGACTACCGGATGCCGTCCCGCCGTGATCTCGAGCGAGAATTCATCCGCGAGCACCGGGCGCACGTATCCCTCCCTAGCCGCAGCCTCAGCTAGCGATGCGAGCACATCCAGCTCTGCGATTATCTGCGCTACAGATTGCACGCGGGCTATATGAGATCCGATCTCCGAGCGCAGCGTCTCGAATAGTTGGCGCTCACGCTCCTCAACCCGCTCGGCGGCCGTGAGCACCCGCTCCTCGTACTCCTTGAGCGACGGTGTTACGTAGCGCTCCGCGCCGGCCAGGGTCTGCCGCCGCTGAAAGTCGGCGGGAACGAGATGAATGTTGCTGTTCGACACTTCTATGAAGTAGCCGAACACCTTGTTGTATCCGACTTTGAGTGAGCTGATGCCGGTTCTTGCGCGCTCATCCGTCTGGATTTTCGCTATTCCATCCTTTCCGCCGTCGCGCAGCGCTCTCCATTCGTCGAGTGAGGTGTCGACACCAGCGCGAATGCTTGGCTCGTCTCCGATCGTGACGGGCGGCCGGTCGACGAGCATGTTCCTGACTTTCTCGCAGAGATCGGCGCAGTCGTCCCACAGAGAGAGGTGCTTTCCGAACGCCACCTCTCGCTCGCCCAAGGCCGCCGCGTGTGCGCGCTCGAGCGCGGACTGAACGAATGGCAGGCGCGCCATCGAATCACCCAGCGCTCTCAACTCCCGTGGAGAGGCGCGACCAGCCGCGGCTTTTCCAGCCAGACGCTCGATGTCTCGTACTCCCTCCAGCGCTTCCCGCATCGCCTCACGAACGAGGATATCTCCGAGCGCTGCTACGGCGCTCAGGCGTGCTTCGATTGCAGCCCATTGGACGAGTGGAGCGAGTAACCACTGGCGAAGCAAGCGCGCACCCATGGGAGTGAGAGTGCGGTCGAGAACTCCGAGCAGGGTCCCCGAAACTTCGCCTCCTCGCATTGACTCGACGAGCTCCAGATTTCGGCGTGTCATCTCGTCTAGAGGCATGGTACCGCCTGCCCGTTCGATCTTCGGCCGCGCGAGATGTGGCATGCCCGCAGGCTGCAGCTCGCCCAGATAACGCAGCAACGCGCCCGCCGCTCCCACGGCTGCCTTATCACCGTCTTCGATGCCGAACGACTCCAGCGAGCTCACCTTGAAACGTTCTATCAGCTGGTCGCGGCCAAGCGCTGGATCAAATTCCCAACCTTCCCGTTCGGTGACCATGGGCGCTTCTTCTCCCACCGGCCCTCTGAGCGCGCTCGTAAGACTCTCACCGTGTGCTACGATCACTTCCCGTGGCGTGAATCTCGACAGCGCGGACTCCAGATCGTTGATCTCGACGGCAGTCAGTCTGAGCTCACCCGTCGAGAGGTCCGCCGCGGCAATTCCTACCGAATCGCCATCGCGACTCAACGCGCACAGATAGTTGTTACGAGTTCCGTCGAGCAGATCATCGGAGAAGGCTGCGCCTGGCGTGATCGTCTCTACGACCTCGCGCTTGACGATGCCCTTCGCAAATTTTGGATCTTCGGTCTGCTCGCAGATCGAGACACGGAATCCGTGCTGGATCAACCGCCGCAGGTATTCCCCCGCGGCTTTGACAGGGACGCCGGCGAGCGGGACTTCACTCGCCCCGCCATTGTTCCTTGACGTGAGCGTGAGGCCGAGTGTCTTCGAGGCGACTTCGGCATCCTCATAGAACATTTCGTAGAACTCGCCCATCCGGAAGAACAGAATCGCGTCCTGATGACGCGACTTGATCTCCCGGTACTGCTGCATCAACGGTGTCGATGCGACGCGCATTACCGCTCGGGGGCTCGTACTACGAATCCATCCATATGCTTTGCCTTGATTCTTTTCAGTGCATCCTCGGCGTCCTTGGTCGTAGCGTACCGCCCGATCCTGACTCGGAAAGGCGCAACATTGCCATCGACTCGCGCCTGATAGCCCCGCTTCGTCAGGCTGGAAGCGAGTTTGTCCGCTTCAGCTCTACGATTATACGCTGCCACCTGCACCGAATAACTGCTTGGACGCGATACCGTTGAAGGCTTCGCCGTCGATTTCACTGTTGCTGGTGACTTCGCAATGTCGACCGTAATCGGCTTCGTATCATTGCCTCCGGTCGGAGCCTTCGGTCGCTGGTTCTGAGTAACCGTTGAGGCCGGGACCGATGCGGTGGCAGTGAGTGTGTCAGCGACCGATACCTTCCCTGTTACCGGCGAGGCGGTCGGAGCGGGTGGCGTTGGGGTTGGGATATTTGGAGCTGGAGTAGTCACGCTCGCCGGCGTAGTGGGCGCGCTTGCTGCAACCGACGGACAACGCTGACCTTGATACTGTATCTGATTTCGCAGCTCTATTTCCGCGTCTCCTGCTTGTGAGAGCGCATTTGCATTTGCGGCACACGCGCCCGGAACATCATTCTTCTCGAAGAGGACTCTCGCGGTCCAATAGCTTGCCCTCGCGAGCGACTTGCTTCGCGGATAATCGCGCGGGATCCGCTGAAGATGGATAAGCGCGCCTTCTCGGTCTCCGCGGGCAAGCTCGAGCTGTGCCAGACGCAGCAGGGCGTCTTCAGCCTGGGGTGCGAGCGGATAATCAACCACTATGTGCTTGTAATCGCTCTCCGCATCCGCCGCGTTTGATGCGAGGCTTGCTCGCCAGTACAGCGCTTCGGGGTACAGGCGCGCCGTGGGTTGGGTCGCCGCAATTACGGAATCGATCAGTGCTCTCCCTGCCACACCGTTTCCATCGCTCACAAGCCCTTGGGCCCTTACGAAAACCGGATCGGTCAATCGAGCAGGCGTCTGCGCAACCGCCAGTGCGGCGGCACATGATAGAAGTGCGCCGGGAAGGTATGTCCATCTGAACATCTTACCACTCTCCTATTGGCTCACGCGGCAGCGTTTCTTTCGTCGGCTGCGCACAGACTGAGTACTACCGTTGCCAGCAATTGTTCTTCGGACGAGACCCTGCTCTCCTTCAGTGCGACATCCGCTTCGAGCAGCGAGTCGAGCGCGCGGTCGAGTGCTTCCTGGCTCCAGCGTTCCGCCGCGCGAGCCCAAACGGCGGTCGCGGAGCCCCATGACCGGCCGGTGAAGGCTCCAGTCTCCTTCAGAAAATCGAAGTATTCCTGCGCGAGGCGGCCTCTGGAAAGACCTTCATCCAGCCGGGCGCGTCCCCACGAAATTGCCAGCATCTGGGTCGACAATGCCATGACGACTGAAACGGCCGTTGTTTTCGGCTGACCTAGAACATGAGAGATCAGCTCCAGCGAGCGCGACACGTTTCTGTCGGCGACGGCATCGAGCAGATCGGTCTGCGTCTCACCACGTCTGACTCCAACGATGGCAGCAACGGTATCCTCACCGATTTCTTCATCCCGGCCTTGTACGTAGCTGGCAAGCTTATCCAGCTCTCCCGCCAGTTGATGGAGGTCGCTTCCGACCGCAGCCTGAAGAAGCTCAATCGCGGGCGCGGAAATCCGGATACCGAGCCCGTTCGTGGCATAGTGCGCGATCCATCTCGGTATCCTGTCACCGGTTAGGAATCCGAATTCGAGTACGGTGGTCACAGCGGCGAGGGCTGGATCTGCTTTGGTTCCCGCGGCCCCAGTCATGATGAGGAGCAGGTCCGGCGCTGGGCTTTTCAGGTATTGGTCGAGGGCTTTTCGCGCGTCCTTTTTTAGCGCGTTAACATCCCGAAGGACGATGACTCTTCGCTCCGCCATCATCGGTGGAGTGGAGAGCAGGACGCCTAACGTCTCCGGATCGATTTCCGCGGCTCTTCTCGTATCCAGGTTGAAGTCCCGGGAGGAGGGCTCGAGAGCGGCCTCGACCAGCTGTCGTATCGCATCATCTTTCTGGTAATCGTCCTCGCCAGTGATGAAATAAGCGCCGTCGAAAGACCGGCGCTTGAGGGCATCACGAAGTGTTTTGAGCGAGGAGGCAGACATCCTCGAAATATACGGCACCCCTTCCAGGCTGCCGATGGTTCCGGAGCGCTAGCGGGTGTAGTTCGCGAGCTCGAGGCTGGAGTGGGCAAACCGAACCGGAACTTGCTCCGCAAAGAGGGCAGCTGGCCAAATAGTTAGTCCCGCTGATACGGACGTAACTATTGCCGGGGTCGAGGTAGTGATTGGAGTGAGGTCCGGCTCTGGAATGTTTGCTACTACCGGGGCCATCACGAGATCGCGTGGACCGTCGGAATGGAAGAGCGTCGTTCCGATATATCCCAGCATCAACACGCTGGCGATCGTCGCCGCGATGGCGCCACGTCTGAGATTGCGCTGCGTCGTAGCGAACAGATCGTCGTATTCGCAATTCCTGAGACGCGCTTCGAGCCGCTGGGAAAAGTCCGCGGATGGCTCTATGGAGGGGAGGTTTCTGAACAGGAGAAGCGCGCGGCGGATCTTAGCATCTTGCTTCGCGCAGCTTTCACATTCCAAAAGGTGCCGCTGCATGCGAACGAGCTCGATACCAGCCAGGGTATCGTCTACGAATGCAAGATGCTGATCACAAAAATCGCGGCAGTCCATGAAGATAGGTTGAGGGTTCGGTAACAGGTACCCAGCAGCAGGGCGCCTGTTCCCGAACCGTCAGACCTAATCTACATATGGGGCAATGATCTCCGCGAACGAATTCCTTGCCCGGTTGAGGCGGGACTTTACCGTCCCGAGATTGCAGTCGGTGATCTCCGCGATCTCTTCATAGGACTTGCCTTCCAGCTCTCGCAGGATGAACACATTCCTGTGGTGCTCGGGGAGCTTGGCCACCGTTTCCTCGACTATCTCCCGCAAATGCCGCTTGCGGTACATGTCGTCCGGACGCGAGGTCGTGTCCTCGAACTGTAGTGGCCGGTCTTCATCCTGAAAGTTCTTCTGAACCGTCTGGAAGAGGACCAGAGGATTACGGGAGCGGTTGCGAAGCTCGTTCTTCGCCAAATTCGATGCAATCGTATAGACCCAGGTCGAAAACTTCTTTGACCTGTCGAAGCGATGCAGATGGCGGTAAACCCGAATGAATACTTCCTGTACCAGATCCTCAGCCTTTTCCCGATCGCCGATCGTACGGTACACGAAATTCAGGAGACGGGTCTGGTAACGAGTCACCAACTCTGAGAAGGCACGCTCCTCACCACCAAGGAAGGCAGTAACGACGGCTGAGTCATCCATCGCCTGCAGGCGCTCCCTGACGGTCGCTACTTCAACTGAGACTTTCTGCTTACGGACGATGTCAGCCATTTTCTCTCCTAATTAAATGGAGACTCTCACGACACTGGATCGTGCACATCTCTCATTGGAACTTTTCTGCGCTACCCTATAATGCACGGGCCATGCCGGGCGACTGTCAGGCTTAACTTATGGATTGACAAGGACTTAGACGGTTCACCTGGAAGGTAGAGCTTGTCCAGATTCTGCCAATCTGTCCTCTTTACATGACATGTCAGCGTCCTTGGTTGATTAGACGCCAATTTGGCCCAAAGGGTTAACGGCCGGCGCGAAATCCCGCGGCGAAGAGGAGACCGAGCGCGGTTTTGGCGTCCTTGATCTCACCGGCTTCCACCAGTTCCAACGCACGCGAGAGTGGTATCGGCTCGAGATCGAGAAACTCGTCCGATTCACGTTTGGCCTCCCCTGCCGTCAGGCCCGTTGCCATGAAGAGGTGAATTTTCTCGTCCGTGAATCCGGGAGTCGTATACATCGTGAAGAGATGATCGACCTGCGTAGCTGAACAGCCGGTTTCTTCTTTAAGCTCCCTCAAGGCACAATCGCGAGGATCCTCTCCCGGGTCGAGTCGTCCGGCTGGGATTTCGAGGAGATAGCCGTCTGCCGCGTACCGGTACTGTCGAATCATCAGGACCTGGGGATCCGCTCCACGGGGATCGCTGAGGAAGGGGACGACAGCGCTCGCACCCGGATGCCTTATCATCTCGAGCTCACCGACGGATCCGTCGGGAAACCTGACCCGATCCACGTCGAGTGAGATGACCTTGCCGGTATAGACACGGCGCGAATCTATCCGCCCGGGCTCGTCCGATCCTTCCTTTGTCACCTCTCCCCTATCCGTTATGAACGACCAGCTCGCCGAATTTCGAATCGGCGAGAGCGCCCTGAATCATTTTTGCGTCACCGACTATGACCGTTTGCAGCTCGCTCGGATGGAGATGAGCGATCGCTGCCTCAAGCACCGCGTCGGCCGACACGCTGTGGATGTTCTTGCGATAGGTATCGTAGTAGTCTGGCGGTAGGTCATGGATCACAAGCGTCGCCAGAGCTGAGGCTATTGCCGCTGTAGTCTCGTAGCGAATCGGGAAGACTCCCTCGAGATAGTCACGAGCAAGAGACAGCTCTTCGTCAGAGATCCTGTCGCTACGAATTCGGTCGATCTCGAGAAGAATTTCCGTGAGTGCCGGTGAGGTGACTTCGCTCTCTACGGCCGTCGATACGACGAATGGACCTGCTCCGCGCCGCCAGTCGTAGTAGGATGACGCGCCATAGGTGTAACCGTGGACTTCGCGGAGATTGAGATTGATCCGCGAGCCGAAAAGGCCGCCAAGCACCGCGTTCATTACCATCGTCGGGAAAAAATCGGGATGCCTGCGCGGCAATCCGACGTGTCCTACCCGAAGCTCCGATTGCGGCGCTTCCGGCTTGTGCACAATGTGAACGTGTCGTCCCTTGGTCCGTGCGGCTGTCGTAAGCTGTGGCTCTTGAGCCGATCCCGAGGGCCAGTTTCGGAAAGCATCCGTGACCAAGGCACGCGTTCGTTCTGGTGTGACATCTCCCGCAATGATAACGGTCGTAGTTCCTGCTCGATAATTCGATCCATAGAACTGCTCGACATCTTCACGTGAGAGGGCATTGACGCTCTCCGTGCTTCCCTCGTCTGGCCTGGAGTACCGGGATTCGGGCGAATAGAGAAACTCTGAGAATTTCTCGTCCGCCAATCCGCGGGGCTCGGTCTCCAACTGGAGGATTTCCGCCAGTCGCTCGGCCTTGAGGCGCTCAACTTCCCGCTCCGGAAAGACGGGACTGCTGATCACCTCGCCGAGCAACCGCGTTGCCTCTTCCAACTGGTCGGACAAGGTGGTGAACTTGATGACCGCGCTATCCCAGTCTGCCCCCGATTCCAGGGAAGTACCAAGCTGCTCGAACTTCTCCGCCAGCTCGGCCCCGTCGAATCGGTTGGTACCTTCAAGGAGTCCTGCCGCTGCAAGCGATGCGATTCCCTCTTTGCCTCGGGGTTCGCTCACAGACCCGGCATCTACGACTACCAGCACCGTGGCCAGCGGAAGTTTTTTCACCGGAGCCGTTACTAAGCGAATTCCGCTCGGCAACACCGCGTCGTGAAAGTCCGGGAAATGATATCGCCGTGCCGGTCCTGATTTCGGGCGGAGAGAGGTGACCATCAGCCTGTGCTTGCCGCAGCCGCCAGAACACCATCAGACTCGACACCCTCTTTCGGAACGTAGAGCAGGCTTGCGCGGTTGTCCTGACCGAATCGCTCGGAAATGAGGTCGTTGACCCGCTTCGCGGTCACCGTCCGGTATCGATCTACCTGCTCGTTGATGAGTTCTGGCCGAGCGAAGTAGGTGGCGAACATCGAGAGCCTGTCGGCGCGTTCGCCCGCAGACTGCAGTGAGGCTACCAGATCGGTTTCGATGAGGGCGATCGCTCTCCCCACCTCGGACTCGGTTACTCCTGCGCGATAGAGGACGTCGATCTCCCGCTCGACCTCCTCTTCGAGCTGCGAGACTCCGGTTTCCGGCCGTGCGGTCACATCGATCACTAATAGGTCGGTCCCCTTTGCCAGATCGAAAGTGAAGGCGGATGCATCTGCTGCAATTTGTCGCTCCCGTACCAGGGACCGGTGCAGCCGGCTTCCCTTTCTGAGCCCGAGAACCGCCGATGCCACGCTCGCGGCATAATAGTTCTCGCTTCCAAAAACAGGGGAGCGAAAGACCGTGAACAGTCGGGGAAGACTCACGTCATCGTGGACGACTTCGCGTAATCGTTTTCCGAACACCGGCGGAAGATTCATTGGCGCCAGCGGAGGCTTTCCTTTCCCTCTTGGAATCGGCCCGAAGTATTCGGAAATCAACCGTCGCGCATCCGCAGGATCGAAATCTCCGGCTATCGAAAGAACCGCGTTATCCGGCCTGTAGTACGTGGAGAAAAACTGCGCGACATCATCGAGTGATGCCGCCGTCAGGTCATCCATCGATCCGATCAGCGAATGCTGAAATGGGTGGGATGGCGGGAAGACCAGCTCCTGCATCTTTTCCAGCATCGTCCCGTACGGCTGATTGTCGACGGACCACCGTCGTTCGTTCTTTACGACATCGCGTTGCGTGTCCAGCTTCTCCTGAGTCATGGCTGGGAGCAGCTCACCCATGCGATCGGCTTCCAGCCACAGTGCCAGCGCGAGCTCGTTTGACGGAATAGTCTCGAAGTAGTTCGTCCGCTCGAGCCAGGTTGATCCGTTCAGGGTTCCGCCCGCTCGTTGGATCAGCTCGAAGTGTTCGTTCGATCCGACGTGCGCCGAACCCTGGAAGAGCATGTGCTCGAACAGATGTGCGAATCCGGTCCTGCCGGGTTTCTCGTTCGCCGATCCGACGTGATACCAGAGATTCACCGCGACGATCGGCGCAGTGTGATCCTCGGACAGTGTGACGAAAAGCCCGTTTTCCAGGTGGAAGGTTTCTATTGGAATTCGCATTGTCGTAAATTGCCCGCCATGCAAACCCACTGGAACCCCCTCGACGTGCTCGCGTGATTAGCGCGCTCTTGATTCTTGGGCTGCTGTGCGGGTTCCTCTTGCTGATCTGGTGGGCCCAGGAGCGAATTCTCTTTCAGCCGCCGAGGCTACATGAGGCTCCGGTTGAATTCGGACACGTGTATTACGAGGCCTCGGATGGACAACGACTGGTTGGGTTTGTCGTCGGAGATCCACGAGCCACTTCTGGAGTTCTCCTCTGCTTTCATGGCAACGCCGATCTCGCCATGTGGCAGCTCGACTGGGCGCGTGAGGTACTGCGGAATACGAACCATGCCGTTTTTCTTGCCGAATACCGTGGCTACATGTCACTCGGCGGGTCCCCTACTTACTCGAACACAAAGCTTGACGCGCAAGCAGCACATGATCATCTCGTGTCTGCTTTCGGTCTCGATCGCGGGCGCATTGCCTACTTTGGACATTCGCTCGGAAGCGCCATAGCAGCAGAGCTGGCTGAGATCCACCCTCCGAGGGCTCTGCTGCTGCAGTCGCCATTCTCGTCTGCACGCGCGATGGCGAGACTCATCGTATCTGCTCCAGTAGTTCTGGTCTGGAAGACAGTCTCGCGTATCCATTTCGACACGATCCAAGCCGTATCACGCCTCGATGCGCCTGTTTCAGTCGCGCACGGGAAACGCGATCGCGTGGTGCCCTTCAGGATGGGAGTCGAAGTGTACGAGGCGGCGAAACGAAAGGGGCAGTTCCTCCTCGTAGAAAATGCCGGACACAACGACGTAACGGACGTCGGTGCCGACGAGTATTGGAAGTGGATTAATGCGGCGTTGAATCCATAGGCGCGATACGAAAAAGAGGGCATGACCATCTATCCGGTCATGCCCTCTTTGCGCCGCCGCGTTCTTCAGCTAAGGGATCGGCTGGCCGCTCATGTCTCTGATGACGATAGGAGCGACATTGATGGCCTTGAGTCCTGGCTCAATGCTCTTTCTGTCGCCCACGATCACGACAGCCAAAGAGCCGGGATTGATATATTGCTGCGCGACTCGTGCGACATCGGCTTGAGTGACAGCCTCGATGTTCTGGACGTAGTTGTTGTAGTAGTCCAACGGCAGCCTGTAAAGCGCGACCGGAACCAGCTGGAACGCAATGTCCTGCGTGGTCTCAAAATTCCCTGGGAGCTGTAGCTGCAGGAATCGCTTGGCGCGAGACAGCTCGGTCGGAGGTACTGTCTGCCGGATGGCGTTCAACTCCTTCATGAACTCCAGCAGTGCTGAATCTGTTTTCGCCGCGACTATTTCTGCCGATGCCGAGAACGGGCCGGCAGCACGCCTCATATCGAACCGCGTGCTTGCGCCATAGGTATAGCCCCGGGTCTCACGAAGATTCTGATTGAGTCGGCTGGAAAATGACCCGCCAAGAATCGTGTTCATCACAGACAGAGCAAAGTAGTCTTTAGTCGAGCGCGGGACGCCTACAGCACCAATCCGAAACGATGATTGAGCGGCCCCAGGCTTGTCGATGAGATAGATCGTGGTCGTGCCGGCTTTCGGTGGATCTGCATATGTGAGCGGCGATACATCGCCACGCTGCCAACCGCCGAACACTGCGTTGATCTTCTGTTCGATCTGACTCGGGCTCACGTCCCCGACGATGATCAGAGTAGCGTTGTTCGGCTTGAAGTTCGCCTGGTAATAGTTCTGGAGGTCGGTCACGGAGAGCGATTTGACCGACGTTTCCGTTCCGAGTGTTGCAGCGCCGTACGGGTGTCCGCTCCCATAAATGATTGCCGGGAACGCGAGATTGGCGATCGCGGGGCCTTGGTCCTTCAACCGAATGAGATCCGTAAGCCGGCTCTTCCTGATCCGCTCGAATTCGTTCGCCGGAAAGGATGGGTGGAGTGCGACATCCGCGAAGAGCGCCAGTGCGCTATCCAGTTGAGCCGTAGGAGTGTGGAGCGACAGAGTGCTCGACTCCCAGCTGCTGGACGGGGACAGATTGATGCCGAGGAATGCAATCTGATCCGCGATCTCGAGGCTCTTTCGCGTTGCGGTTCCTTCACGGAGCATCGCGGACGTGAGATTTGCTACGCCTGTCTTGCTGGTGGGGTCAGTGGTGCTCCCACTTCCGACGAGCAGGACGAAGTCGGCAAGAGGCAGCTCGTGCTGCTCGACGATCATCAGCTTGAGGCCGTTCGGGAGCTCGCGAGTTACAATCGGCGGAAGCGCTACACGAGGCGGAGGACCCAGTTCGGGTGGCTTGGTGCGATCAAACGTGCCTTGAGCGAAGGCAGTCGACTGAATGACGGTTAAAGCGAGCACGCCCAACGCGCCACTGGAATGGAATACTCTCATCGAGCGCCTCCGGCTGCGGCTGCGGTCAGCATCATGTCTTTCTTGCCCTCTGGGACTACCGTGAGCACGATCTTCGGCTTGCCAAGGTATTTCCTGGCGACGCGCTGAACGTCAGCGGCAGTCACACGCTCATACCTTGCAGCATCCTGTTGAACGTAGTCCGGATTGCCGGCGAAATAGTTATAGGTGTTGAGTTGGTCCGCCTTGCCCAACACGCTGGCCAAACGGTCGAGAAAGCTTGCCTTGTACGAGTTTTGAGCCCGTTGCAGCTCCCGGGTCGAGATGCCCTTATCGATGATGTTGGTGATCTCCGTCCGGACGACCTGATCGATGTCGGTGACCTTTTGTCCGGGCATCGGTGTGACGTCGACCTGGAACTTGCCATCGAGCCGCCCGCTTTCCTGAAACGCGCGCGCGTTCTGGGCAATCTGAAGCTCGTACACGAGCTTCTTGTACAGCCGGGAGTTCTTGTCGTTGGCGAGGACCAGCGCCAGGATGTCAAGCGTGGCATCATCCGGCGCGTACAGCTTTACCGTCGGCCATGTGTAGAAGAGCCGCGGTAGCTGCACCTTGTCTTCCAGCACGATGAATTTGTCGCGGGGAAGAATTACGGCGGGAACCGTCGTTCTCCTTTTCACCGCTGGACCGCGAGGAATCGGTCCGAAGTACTGAGCGACGAGTTTCTTGACGGCCACGGGATCGAAATCGCCCGCTATGGCTACCGTCGCGTTGTTGGGAGCGTAGTAGGTCCGGAAAAAGTTTTTCACATCGTCGACCGAGGCAGCGCTTAGATCCGCCATCGAGCCGATGACCGGCCAGGAGTACGGGTGGGATGGAGGGTACAACGCCGCCAATATGGTCTCGTCGGCGCGCCCGTACGGGACGTTGTCCACCCGCTGCCGGCGCTCATTCTTTACGACATCACGCTGCAGATTCAGCTTGGCCAAGTCCATCGTCGGCAGCAGAAAGCCCATCCGGTCGGCGTCGAGCCATAGGGCAAGCGCCAGAGCGTTGGAAGGAAGATTCTCGTAGTAGTTGGTTCGGTCTTCATTGGTCGATCCGTTGTTGTCGGCCCCAGCTGCTTCGAGCATCTGGTCGAATGCCCCCACCGGCACGTTTTGCGAGCCCATGAACATGATGTGCTCGAACAGGTGCGCGAACCCGGTGCGGCCTATCTGTTCGTCGCCCGATCCCACGTGGTACCAGGTGTCCACGGAAACGATTGGCGTCGAATGATCCTCATGCAGGATCACCTCGAGACCGTTCGGAAGCGTGTACTTCTCGAACTTGATTTTGGGTGTGGCCTGCGCGCCGAGTGGAGCGACGGCCAGGACGCTCCCCATTAAGTAGCACAGGGCAACTAAATGCTTGGTCTTCACAGCTTCCTCTCGAAAAAGAAGGCGAGTGGTGCCTTGATGGATTCGCTGAAAATATACTTCCAGCGCTCTTCCCGATTGGGCGAGATTGGGCTGGTCTGGGTCGGAGATGTGTACGGTGTAAAACCGAAGCGTCTCGCCAGAATCCGCAGCCTCAGCATATGGAACGGGTCGCTGACGAGAAGGGCGGTCTGAAGTCCGCGCACCTCGAGCATACCCGCAACGGCTCTCATTGATTCACTCGTCGTTCGACCTTCGGTTTCGACGAGAATGGCGCTGTCGGGAACGCCGTGTTTCCGCGCGTAGGTCCTTCCAACAGCTGCTTCACTGGTCGTGTCGCCGGAACCCGTCCCCCCTGTCAGTATCAGGAGTGACGCGAGGTGTCGGTTCCAGAGCTCCAAGGCATGATCGAGCCGGGCCCGAAGGACAGGAGAGGGCTTACCCGCGTATTGAGCGGCGCCAAGTACGACGATCGCTTGGGCGGGCCGAGCCTCATCCCGAGAGCTCCAGACGAGTACCGCAGTGGCGGAGAGGAGCCAGAGCGCAAATGCCGTCACGACTGCGACAGTCAGGATTCGGCGAATGAGGATTACAGCCTGCTTTGCCTTGGCAGCAGCAGCGGCAGCGGCGCGCTTCATCAGTGGAAGCTACGTTAGAAAGCATGTCTGGTGTGAGGCTTCGGACACTCCACCGAGTATCCGATGGCGCCAAGCGTCGCCTTGAATTCGTCTTGAACTTCAGCCTCTCCGTGCACCAGCCAGATAGGGTCAAGGCGCGGAGATTTGTCCTTTACTCGTCCGAGCCACGTTATCATCTCAGTCTTGTCCGCATGGGCGCTGTACCCATCGATTACTTCTACACGCGCGTGAAGCGGCACATCTTCTCCGAAGATCTGTAGAACAGGCCGCCGTTCAACCACTCTGCGTCCAAGTGTGTGCTCGGCTTGAAAGCCCACCACGAGAATCGTGTTGCGGGAGTCGCCGGCGCCCTGTGCCAGATGATGCAGAATCCTGCCGTTCTCCATCATCCCCGAGGCGGCTATGATCACCATCGGGCCGTGTGCGCGTGACAGAGCCTTTGATTCCTCCACATCGCGAGTGTAGTGAAGAAGGTCGAAGCGAAACAGATCCTTTGCCTTCTGGACCATTTCTTCCGATCTGTCGAAGCTCTCCGGGTGCATCTCGAACACGGTCGTCACATCGATCGCCAGCGGGCTATCGACATAGATGGGTATGGAGGGAATCGCGCCTTCTTTCGCGAGCGAGTGCAGCGCGTAGATCACCTCCTGCGTCCGGCCGACCGCAAACGCCGGGATGAGAACACGTCCGCCACGTGCCGCTGTTTCCCGAACTACCTGTGCCAGTTTGGCGCGCGCTCCTTCGACCGACTCATGTTCCCGGTTCCCGTAAGTCGACTCCATTATCAGCGCATCCGCGCCTTCGGGCGGAACCGGCTCCCGGATTATGGCCAGGCCGCTACGTCCGATATCACCGGAAAACACAAGCCGCTGGATCTTACCTCCTTCCGTGCAGTCGAGAAGAACGGAGGCGGAGCCGAGTATGTGCCCGGCATCGATGTAAGTGGCCTTTATTCCAGGGACGACATCGAACGGTCTATTGTAGGGGACGCCCACCATGAGATCCATTGTGCGGACAGCGTGACGCATTCCGTACAACGGCTCGATGAATTCCTTCCTCCTCTTTGCCAGAAACTCGGCGTCTTTCTCCTGAATGTGGGCCGAGTCGGCTAGCATTACCGCGCAGAGGTCTCGTGTCGCGGCGGTTGCCCAGATCGTTTTGGAGTAGCCTTCGGCTATCAGGTATGGAAGCCGGCCGGAGTGATCGATGTGCGCGTGTGAGAGAACTACGGCGTCGAGATCCTTGATTGCCACCGGGAGAGTACGGTTCTTCTCGGCAGATTCCTGACGCCTTCCCTGAAACATCCCGCAGTCGAGCGCGACAGTGTGTCCGTTGACGTGCAGTAGATGGCAGGACCCGGTGACTTCGCGAGCGGCGCCGACGAAGGTTATCTCCAACCAGCTAGCCTTCTGCTACTGCGTCACGCTGAAACAGGATGGTCAGGCGCTGTTCATCCTGCGACATGAGTGCTGGCTCCCATCCGCCTCTGCTCCGCTCGTTGAGAAGATCGGTGAGCGTGTCTTCGTCCTCGCGTGTGTGCCGCGTCAGCTTCACTACAACAGCCTGGTATTCTTTCATCAGGAGTTAGAGATTATGAGCCGATTGACGTCCATTGTGCTGGTGCTGGAAATCCTGGGGCTATGATGATCGAGCGCGTCGAGGAATTCCCTTCTCTGATTATTATCCGGCATCCTCTCGTCCAGCACAAGTTAACGATTCTCCGCGATCAGAAGACCGAGACCAAGCATTTCAAGGAGCTCGTCGATGAGATTGCGATGCTCATGGCTTACGAGGCAACCAGCGAGCTCTCGCTCGAGCCGAGAGATGTAGATACCCCGCTGGAAAAGACATCGGGGTGGCACATCAGCGGAAAGAAGCTGACCCTTGTCCCTATTCTGCGGGCTGGTCTTGGAATGGTGGAGGGAATTCTTCGCCTGGTGCCATCAGCCCGCGTCGGGCACATCGGATTGTACCGGGACCACGACACCCTTCAGCCAGTGGACTATTACTTCAAAGTCCCTGGAGACACTGCTGAGCGTGATTTCTTTCTGCTGGACCCGATGCTCGCGACTGGAGGAAGCGCCGCTGCCGCGGTCGCATCGCTCAAGAGGGCCGGCGCGAACCGGATTCGGTTTCTGTGCGTGGTAGCCGCCCCTGAAGGAGTGCGCCATTTGAGCAAGGCTCACCCGGATGTGCAGATCTACTGCGCGGCTTTGGACCGGGAACTCAACAGTCAGGGCTATATTCTGCCCGGCCTCGGTGATGCCGGTGACAGATTGTTCGGAACGAAATAACTTCTAGCCGAACCACTCTCTTGGATTGAGCCTCTGCTGGTCTGCCGCGTCCACAACCCACTGCTGGCTCTCCGGATCCGTCACTTCCCCGGCAACTGCCTCGAACCAGCATGCGGCCTTTCCAACCTCGCCGATTCGTCTCCATAGCTCTCCCACGAGATACGTCAGAATCGGTCGCTCTTCGCGCGGAACTCCGTCATAAGATTTCAGCGCTTCCTGAAACATCCACGCGGCATGCCGGCGGAAGTACCGCTCCGCTTCGCCGTCTCCTTCGTCGACGCAGCACCAAGCAGCGCGGAGGAGAAGGTCTGCGATGTGCCTGGGATCCAGTCCCTGCCACTGAGCAACCTTGGCGGCCGCTTCATACTTCTCCGAGCCACATGTCAGCGTCGATCGGCTCGGAGCAAGCTCCTTGAGCACGTGCTGTTTGAGCACCGGGCTCACATCCGCAGCGCCGGTGAAGTCAGCTTCTCCGCCGGAGAAGCCACACTCACTGCACATGTGGATGAGATACGCGAGTGGCTGCGTTCCAGCGGCCCGCTCGTGGAAATCGGTCCGTTTACCGCCGAACGCGTTTGTCGAAACTACACTTTGCGATTTGAACTCGTTGTCACACACAGGGCAACAGAGCTCAATCTGACGCAGCGTTGTCATGGCTGCTCCTCCTCTCTGCTCTCGGAACCTTGCAGAAACTAGAGGGAATATCTGTGCCACAGTTTCAAAAAATTCTTTGGAGGAGATCGGTCTTGTTGAGAGTTTGGGGTCAATGTATCTTCTCGCATCGCAAAAACCGCGACGGCTCCCCACCCCGCGACCTGGTCGTTGATGCTCATCAACCTACTGCCTGACTTCTTCGCAGTTCACAACAGTACCGACCGTGTCGCCGCCTATCTCCGCTACTTCGAAAATCACCGCCGTTTTTTAGAGGCCTACTGGCACAACTACGTGCTGGATCCGGCGGGGCCGCATTTTCTGGAAGTTGTTCGCTCTGCCGCACTTGCGAGTCGCGTAGACCTCCGCACCATGCTCGAAAGAATCGACGTGGTCTCTCTCGCCAGAAATACTGAAGAGCAGTGCAGAACCCTCCTGGGTATCGATACCGACATTGATGTCGTGCTCATGGTGGGCGTCGGCGCTGCTAACGCCGGCGAGCTCGTAGTCGACGGAAAGGGAGTCGCCTTCGTCTGCCTGGAGCATTTTACCAGTGTAACCAACCCCGAAACCCAAGGATTGGGACTAGATCCGGAGCTGATTCCCCTCTGGCTGGCTCACGAGATCGCGCATTCGGTTCGTTACACGTCTCCGACCAGCCGCAGCGAGCTGAAACAGCTGATCGAGGACGCCGGCGGTTACTACTCCTACTGGGAAACCGGAAGGCGCGCTTCGCTCCGTGAGCTTATGATCAACGAGGGCCTTTCCACTCACGCCTCGAGAGCAATCAGTCCCGGACACGCAGCCTGGGAATATTACGGATACACCCGCCGCGAGTATGCCAGTGTTCGGGAACTCGAGCCGTTGATGACGCGAGCTCTGAATGCCGATCTCGATCGCGCTGGGCTTGGATTGCGCCTTCGCTACCTCTCCGGAGGCATGAGCGATGACGCTCGCACGGTCGACCGGCATATTTTCCCCGAAAGAAGCGGCTACTTCCTCGGCGCCAGAATGGTCGAGTCGGCAGTGAACGCTCGCGGGTTCGAGTGGGCGATTCGCGCTAGCGCGAGCGAGATTACCTCGATTGCAAGCTCCGCCGCTGCGTCCGCCTAGTCCTACTTCCCCACACAAAAAGAGCTGAATACACGGTCGAAGACATCTTCGACTTCGACTGCTCCAATTAGCTCTTCCAGCGACGAGAGTGCGGTACGCAGGTGGATCGATGCAATCGTAGCCGGGAGGTTTTCTTCGCTCCATGCTCGTAGGAACTGCTCGATCTCCGAGCAAGCCACGGTGAGAGCATGGTGGTGCCGAGCTTTCGTCAGGATCGGCAGCTCGGGAACGATCTCACCGTGTTTTTCGCTCAAAACCTCATTGATTGTTTCGATCAGATCCTGAAGCCCAAACCCAGTCTCGGCGCTGACGGCAACGTTTGGTCGAGAATCAACTGATTGTTCTTTGTCTGCTACTAAATCAGCTTTTGTGCGGACCGCTATGATTTGCGCGCTCGCATCTCGGGCGATTATGTCAATTGTCTCCGCCAGTTGTTCCGGGCCCTCGGCACAGGCGAGGATTACGTGCGCATCCGCGAGATAGCGCTCACTGACCTCTATCCCCAGTCTCTCGATTCGATCATCCGTCTCTCGAAGCCCGGCGGTGTCGACGAGCCGCAGTGGCCATTTTCCACTGTCGATTACCGCTTCGAGCGCATCGCGCGTCGTACCTGGGATCTCTGTCACAATCGCCCTCGATCTTCCAAGCAGTGCGTTGAACAGCGACGACTTGCCGACATTCGGTCGTCCGGCGATGACCACGATGGCGCCCTCCCGAATGAGCTCACCGGCAGGAGCCGTTGCGAGGAGGGTTTTGAGGGATACCACGATTTCCATCCCGGCCTTATCCACCCGTTCCCGCGAAATGGGACCATCATCTTCCTCGGGAAAGTCGATGTCGTAGACGATCAGCGCCTCGAGATCGATGAGATTGTCCCTCAGCGACAGCAGTCTGCGGGACAGTCCTCCATCGAGCTGTCCGAGTGCCGTGCGCTGCATTGTTTGCGACCTTGCGTCGATGAGATCACCAATCGCTTCGGCCTGAAGGATGTCGAGCTTGCCGTTCAGCACCGCTCTTCGCGTGAATTCGCCCGGCAGAGCTTGCCGAGCACCGGAAGAGACGAGTGCGGCGATCACGGAGCTCGGAACCAGATATCCGCCGTGCGTCGAGAATTCGACCGTGTCATCGCCAGTGAAGGAATTGGGACCTGGAAAGAATGTCACCAGTGCCTGATCCAGAACCTCACCACCGTCGAAAACGCTGCAGAGTTGCGCAACACGCATTTGTAATGGCTGGGGATCCAGATGCTTGGCCGCGATCGCGAAAGCGTTGGGACCGCTCAATCTGATCACTGCGAGAGCGCCACGACCGCTCGGCGTTGCAACAGCAACGATCGTGTCCTCGAGCTGTGCCACACTCCTGGCAACGGTCGTCACGAGCTCACTGTTGGCAGGACGAATGTCGTCCCTGGCTCCAGAATTTTTACCGCGGGATGCAACGGATGATCCTGGAGGGCTACCCTCAGCCGGTCGATCGCATCGAACGCAGTCGACGTGACATGGTTGAAGGTTCCCCAGTGGTACGGGATAAAATAACGGGCCTTGAGTCGTTCGAAGAGGGTCAAAGCATCGCTGCTGGTAAGATGTCCTTTGCGAAACCCGGGCTTCCACCACGGCGCGTGTCCGATGGGCAGCAGTGCGACGTCCAGACTGCGTCCGGTGGATGCCAGGTGATTCTCGACCAGGTGTGTCGTGTCCGGCATCAGCGCGGTATCGCCCGCAAAGAACACGGAGGTCGTTTTAGTATCAATGAGATACATATTGGCCGCGCTCCTCCAGCGATCTACTCCGTACCGATTTCCTTTGTGGGTGGCCGACGCTGCGCGAATCTTGACATCATCTACGTCGACCGCATCGCCTGGCGCGAGCGGAACCGCATGACTGTAGCCTTGCTTCCCCAGCCATTTGGCGATTGCAGGCGGCGCAAACAGCGGGATGTCGTCTGGAAGCGCGTCAAGAGAATCGAAGGACAGGTGGTCGGCGTGCGCGTGCGTCAGCAGTATCGCATCGAGCTTGGGCAGTGCTTCGAGCGCTATTCCCGGAGCGCTCACGCGTGGCAGGACTTTCCCAAGTACCGGATCAAAGTTCGGATCCGTGAGTAGCCGCTTCCCGCCAATCTCAATTAGTAGCGTTGCGTGACCAATGTACGTGACACGCAGCATTCTCTTCTCCCTAACCTGCCGGACGCGCTCTTGCCCGCTCGCGCGCAACCAGCCACTGCTGTGGAAGCGCGGCGATGTTCTGCGCGGTGTAATAGAGGTTGAGACCCGAAGCCATATTCAAGAGCACCACCGTCATCATCACCGGAAACATGTACCCCATCATCTTCGCCTGAGGATTGGGAGGAGCATTACGCATTCCAATCCAGGACAGCACGTACATGGAGGCGCCCATTAGTAGGGGCAGGACATAGTACGGATCCTTTACCGAGATGTCGTGCAGCCACATGAACGGCACACCTCGGAATTCGATCGTGTTCTGGAAGACGAAGAAGAGCGCGAAGAGGATGGGCATGGGAAGCAGTGCCGGAAGGCAGCCCGTCAGCCCCGCGAAGGGACTCACCCCCGCGTCATGATAGACTTTCATGATTGCTTCCCGCTGTTGCACCGGGTCTTTGTATTTCTTCTGCGCAGCGGCGAGCTTGGGTTGGAGCTCCTGCATCTTCAAACTCGAGCGCATGGTGCTCTGATTCAGCGGCCAAAGAGCTAGTCGGACCAGAATTCCGAGAATGACGAGGACCCATCCGTAGCTGAGATTGAGTCGGTGGTGCATCCAGAGCAGGCCCTGAATCACCTTTGAGGCAATTGGATGAACGACGCCCTGCAGGAAACGCCATCCATACGGATTGACATGATCGAAGTCACGGCCCATTCGCATGAGGCGCTGCGATTCCTGGGGTCCGGCGTAAATGTCAAAGGAGAACGCGTTACTCCGAATTGCCTGCACTACGCTCGCCGACGCGGTAGTAGCGACCTTCGACGTACGCGGTCCGCCAGTCAGCGTTACCTCGCTGAACGGCGCCCCATTTGGCGGCGCAAGAATCCCGATTACGAAGTACTTGTTCTTGACCGCTACCCAGTTGAGTGGGCCGGCCTCGAGAGTTTTCTCACCGGGGTCGAGTCCGCCGAATAGCACGCTGCGCGCATGATCGCGGGTTGGCTTGAAGCTGTAAGCCAGACTTCGATGGTCACCGACCGTGTCGACCTCGGTCGGTTGCAGCGTCTTTGGGATCTCCGTAACCAGATACGCCTGACCTTGTATTCCTTCTACATGGCCGTTCATGTGGACGGCG